>NZ_JBHIPD010000003.1:0-32056 GCF_042195865.1 Bartonella sp. AP36NXGY
ATGACGGGAGCTCCTTTCTGCTCAACCTCTTCTTCTAATTGCCGTATCATTTTGTTCAACTGACGGGTCACGATAAAACGCATAATAAAAACAATCGGTAAGAATAAAAAAACACAGGCAAGCATCCATGCCAGTGGCTCGAATACGACAAGAGAAACAAAGTCCTGCCCTCTCCATATTTTAACGACAACAGTTATAACTATTGGAGCAGTCGCCATGACCGTAGAAAGATAGAATATTTTTTTATAGTCTTGCCAAACAAGAGAAAGCTGTTTTTTATCAAACATTCTGCTGCTTTTTTATTTTTGGGAGATCTGTTTTAAGGCAATATCGCGTTCATTCAACACGCATTTCAGTTCCTTTTTCACGCGACAATAAAGCCTCGCACGCTTGATAAACAGGTAATAAATGACAACGATTGGCGCCCATATTAAAACACCTAAGAGCGTAAAACACAGGAAAGAAATGGCTATTAATGTTATAAGACTACTCGTCATTTTGTCCCCCTTCCACATTCTGCATACGCATTGCCTGATCGCGTTGTTGTATCGCTTCTTCCAATTGTGGAAGTATTTTGTTCAATTTTCTCGTTAATTTTATACACATGATCCCAATGATCGGAAAAAAGAGAAGAACCCCTAACCATATAAGGCTCAACAGCTGCATGATAAAGGCAACATTATCATTTTTCCACCATACAAAATTTGCGATAGAGAAAGCAGATTGCAAAACAGAAAAGAGAATAAGGATAAAAAAGATTATTTTACATTCTTTTGAATAAAAAGGCAGAGATTCTTTGAAGTTAAGAAAGCGCATTTTCGCATCAAGGGTCTTATGGGCGAGATTGTGTCTTTTCATTTCTCCCCGATCATTGCGCAATTGTTGTATGGCTTGCTTTTGTTGCGTCGTACTCTTTTTCAAGCCTTGAGCGAGTTTAAAAGATAACCTGATATATTTGATCAACAGGTAAGGAAGCCTAACCATAACCATAACCATTAAAATGGCAATGATAATGAACCCTAAAAAAGCCAAATGCTGCATCATAATGCTCCCTTTTTTTCCCTATCGCATTGATGTGAAATCATCATTTTTATTTTCTTCTCAAGCAAATGTTTCTAATTCCTTTACTGTTTCTTGCACGCCATACTGAAGGAGACTATGGAGAATTAAAATGACAGGTAAAGAAACAACAATACATGTCCAGACCCAAAACAGCAGTCGCATGACAAAATCAATAATGTGAAGCACTATCATAGGCACGTAATTGTGCAAAAAAACCGCAGATTTTGGAAGAAAAGCTGAAAAAACGACAACACCTGTGCTAAGTGCAACCATAACGAAGGCGATAGAAAAGATCATAAAATAATCTTTTTTTGAGAGAAGCAAAGATTCTTGAAAAGAAAAGGCACGCAACTGTGTTGCAAGAACTGTATTCTGTCCCCTACCCTCTGCCTGATTATGCCTCAAATTCTGCGCTGCACCCTTTTTTAATTTTCGCTGCGTCACCAATAACAAGATTGTCCGTTTTATCAACGAATAATAAAGTGCAACGATTGTCACCACGGTAGAAAGGAATACCATAAAAATTGCAGAACAAATAAAAATTGTCGTCCCTACGGCAGTCAACATTCCAATGATTAAAGAAGCGGTCACTTTCCCCCCCTATTGTCTTCTGTTAAGAGATTGGTTGTCTAGCTGTTGCTGCTCTGGCAAGGTTTCCCATTGTAGCATCATTTCCTTCACATCCCGTTTAAATACGGCGTTAAAGACAAAAAAGAGCGGACAAAAACCAAAAAGAACGCCAAAAATCATTTGCGGTAAGAGACATAAAAAAGCCCAAACACTATTCCACCCCGCATCAAGAACATGCTGAATTATAGGATTTTGGAAAGGGTGTTTAAGACTTTCCTGAAGTCTTTCCTGAAGACTTTCTTGTTTCATTTGTCCCAGTGCTTGGAACTGTTCCTTGGATATAACGTGAAAAAATTCCAAAGGGGTCATATAGGCAGACGCGGAAAAAAGCACCAACAAGAGGATAGCCAAACAACAAATGATGATATAATCGCCTGTTGAAAGCATCATCCATTTTTTGAAAGTTGCCGATTGATCCAACACTGGCTGCGATACAAAAGCCTTATCTCCCTTATGGGCAGATTGGTGTTGTGATTTATCTTCGATCATACGGATACTCCCCCACTTCTAAAATTCCCACTCTTCAATATTTGATAGCACGCCACCAGCGCGGTAAATTCGCTTAGCACCCTTCTCAGAGTAATGCAAGTACTATAAATCCCCTCTACGTATTTTATTCATTTGCCCTATACGCGCTTATACATGCGCGCTTACAAGCCCCAAAACACCCCTTTTCCCAAGGAAGGGTGTTCTATTGAAAGCCAAGCACGCAGACAAGATCAACCTCAGTCCCAAATCAACCTCATTCATTGCCCTTATCTCAAGCTTCCTCAAGTGCACGACGTAAACGCCTTACGCTTACCTTTTCCTCAAAAATTTTCAATCTCTTTGCCTTAAAATCCACCCCTTTGCCTCAATGCCTCGTTGTCAATCTGGCCCCCCAAAATGATAAAGCCCTAAAATGATAAGGATTAATCATTTGGCAAGCCGCCGCATGGATACCAGCGTCTCTCACAATTCCATAACCAAATTGCACAAAACCTTTTTCATCCAGAGAGAGAGAAACTGTCCTTCACGGTCTCGTAAATAAATAGATGTCCCTCTTTTCTTTCAATTTCCCCCTCTACCCCAGGCTCTTTAAAAGCACTGTTACACTTTCTATGGAGCAAAACGTGTGCTTTTGGCGCGTCTTCTCTATGCGTCTTACCTCTCCACCTGCAAGAAAATGGGCTCTTCTTCCCCAAACACCAGAATATCTTTTGCTTTAAGTATAGATTTTTCGCTCTCAATATCGCTTGGTAAAACACATTTTTATGCTTGATAAAAAGAAAATAAGTTACAAGATTTTCTCTCTTTAAGAGAACAGAAACAGCAAGTGAAACCCAAGAGCAGCCCCTCTTCACTTTCCCCTCAGCACTCAAGCAAGAATCCTACTCAAGCAAAAGCCCCACTCAAACAAAAGCCTCAACTCAAGCAAGAGCCTCAATTTTTCTCAAAACACGACACAAATATAAAAAAAGCATAAAACGAGAAGTGTCCCCCATGCTCCTTAATGAACAAGTCAAAAGCAAGGCTCAACGAAAGCCTCTCTTCACTTTCCTCTCGCACTCAAGCAAGAGCACCAACTCAAGCAAGAGCCTCAATTCTTTAAAAAAACACGACACAAATATAAAAAGGCATAAAACGAGAAGTGCACCCCATGCTCCTTAATGAACAAGTCAAAAGCAAGGCTCAACGAAAGCCTCTCTTCACTTTTTCCCCTCGCTCATTTTCCCCTCGCTCACTTTCCCCTCGCTCACATCGTATAATATGACGGGAGCTCCTTTCTGCTCAACCTCTTCTTCTAATTGCCGTATCATTTTGTTCAACTGACGGGTCACGATAAAGCGCATAATAAAAACAATCGGTAAGAATAAAAAAGTACAGGCAAGCAGCCATGCCAGTGGCTCGAATACGACAAGAGAAACAAAGTCCTGCCCTCTCCATATCTTAACGACAACAGTTATAACCGTTGGAGCTGTCACTATGACCGTAGAAAGATAGCATATTTTTTTATAGTCTTGCCAAACAAGAGAAAGCTGCTTTTTATTTTTGAGAGATCTGTTTTAAGGCGATATCGCGTTCATTCAGCACGCATTTCAGTTCCTTTTTCACGCGGCAATACAACCGCGCACGCTTGATAAACAGGTAATAAATGACAACGATTGGCACCCACAATAAAACATTTAAGACCATAAAGAACAGGAAAGAAAAGGCCATTAATGTTATAAGACTACTGGTCATTTTATCCTCCACGCCCATTCTTCATACGAATTGCCTGATCGCGTTGTTGTATTGCTTCTTTCAATTGTTGAAGTTTTTTGTTCAATTTTCTCGTTAATTTTATACACATGATCCCAATGATCGGAAAAAAGAGAAGAAGCCCAAACCATAGAATGCTCAACAGCTGCATGATAACGCCGACCATATCGCTCTTCCACCATACCAAATTTGCGACAAAGAAAGCAGATTGCAAAACAGTAAAGAAGATAAAGATAAAAAAGATTATTTTACATTCTTTTGAAGAAAGAGGCAGAAATTCTTTGAAGTTAAGAAAGCGCATTGTCGCATCAAGGGTCTTATGGGCGAGATTGTGTCTTTTCATTTCTCCCAGATCATTGCACAATTGTTGTATGGCTTGCTTTTTTTGCGTTGTACTCTTTTTCAAGTCTTGAGAGAGTTTAAAAGATAACCTGATATGTTTGATCAACCGGTAAGGAAGCCGGATCATAACCATAAACATTACAATGGCAATGATGGTGAACCCTAAAAAAGCCAAAAATTTTATAACAATAGTCACGTGTTTCCCCTATCGCATTGATGTGAAATCATCATTTTTATTCTCTTCTCAAGCAACCATTTCTAATTTCTTTATTGTTTTTTTCACGCCATAATGAAGGAGACTATGGAAGATTAAAATGACAGGTAAAGCGACAACAATACACGCACAAAACCAAAACAGCAGCTGCATGCCAAAAACGCCAACCTTAAACAATAGAGGCATATAATTGTGTAAAAAAATCACAGATTTTGGAAAAAAAGCAAAAAAAGCGAGCAAAACTGCGAAAACCACAATCACAATGAAAGCTAGAAAAAAGATGATACAATAATCTTTTCTTGAAAGTTCCAAAGATTCTTTAAAAGAAAGGGAGCTGAGCTCTGTTGCAAAAACTGTATTTTGTCCTATGCTGACTTTCTGATTATGCCCCAAATTCTGTAATGCACCCTTTTTTAATTTCCGCCGCATCCCACACAACAATATTGTCCGTTTTATCAAAGAATAATAAAGTACCAAGATTGTCATCAGAGTAGAAAAAAGTATCATGATCTCCCCGAGAAACATGACAGTACTCCACCATACTGTAGTCAAAATTACAAAAGTACTTATAAAAGAAGCAGCCACTTGTTTCCCTATTGTGTTTTGTTGAGAGATTGGTTGTCTAGCTGTTGCTGCTCTGGCAATGTATCCCACAGCTTCATCATTTCCTTCACCTCCCGTTTAGAGATAGCGTTAAAGACAAAAAAGAGTGGAAAGAACACCACAAGAACACCAAAAATCATTTGCGGCAAGAGACATAAAAAAGCCCAAACACTATTCCATCCCGCGTCACGCAAAAACACGATTGCAGGATTATTTTCAAAAGGCTGTTTCAAGATCTCTTTAATCATTTTTCGAAGATCTCCTTGTTCCATTTGTCCCAGTGCTTGAAACTGTTCTTTGGATATAACGTGAAAAAACTCCAAAGGATTCATATAGACAGTCGCGGCAAAAAGCACCAACAAGAGGATAGCCAAACACAAAATGATGACGTAATCTTTTCTTGAGAGAGCCGTCCATTTTTTGAAAACCGCACACTGATTCAACACGGGCTGTGACGCAAAAGCCGTATTTCCCTTATGGGCAGATTGGTGTTGTGATTTATCTTCGATCATACGGATATTTTCTCACTTCTAACATGCCCACTCACTCTTTGAGAACATGCAACCAGCAAAACCGGTTTATCTAGCACTCTTTTCACCATGAAACACACGCTATAAGCCCCTTTAAGTCTATTTTTAAATTCCTCATACGTGACAACATACAATCCCTAAACCTTACAAGCACAAATGCCATTGTATCCTCTTATCTATTACCCACACTTCAAAAGACAATGTTTCACAAAACTCAACAAGCAAAAATATTCAATCTAAGAAATATCTGATGTGTAAAGTTTACAAACAATACGCTGATTTATAACAATTTATTGTTTTTCATATTAAATGAGAACCCTAAATACCGTAGGATTGTCTTATTCCAAACCTATTCCATATTAAATCAACCCAAACCATGTCTCTTGTGCGTTACAAGCAGAAAGAGCCATATAGAGTAAAACATTAAGAAAGGATGATAAATGCCTCTAAGGAAGCGCCTCAAATGCCAAGAGCTGTCCGCAACAATGAGAGCTGGCAAAATGTGTGATGCTATAGACTTTCTTCTTCACAAGCGTAAAAATGGAAGTGTGCAATAGATTTTATATTATTCAAACTTTATATGGATTTCATTGGGGACTTTATCGTTATACCCTTCATGAGCACCCTTGAAAAATGGGCAAAAGAGAGCCCTAAGACATGGCTCTTTAAAAAGCAACACAAAACAAAGTCAAACAAGCAATCGATTATCCAGTATAAAAAACGTGCGACAAACAACCTTAATCCTCATTTGAAAGCTTCTTAATCAAAAAGGCTTCATTTTAAAAATTCTTCATTAAAGATGAAATATCTCACAGCCCCTACATTTGTATAGCCCCTACATTCATCAAGGCATCTCTTAATAAAAGCATCTTTTTATAAAGGCATTTTTATAAAGGCATTTTCTTCTTATAAAAACAGCCTCTTTCGATAATGCATTCCGTCCTTTAAACGACATCCCTCGTCTTATGATGAGATCCATTAAAACGGAAAATTTATACTCTATAAAGGATACTTACAAAGGATACACCAAACAAAATAGCGAGATCATTCACAGTTTATTTTAAGCCGATAAACGATATTTTATTTGAAAATATAGGGCATCTTATGCTATTATAATAGAATGCGGAGGTTTGCTTTTTGCCGCTCTCTGCCACTCAACAGAAGACAACATATCTCCTATAAAGGATAAAAGTATGCTTAACAGCGTGATGTATATCAAATATCTTGGGAAAGCGCCCAACAACAAAAAAATAAGAGAACCCAAATAAAAAGCTTCCAACTTAAGAAAACAATGACCTTTCAAAAGTGGAATTGAAAAATTTCCACAAAGCGCTCGTGAAAAAAGAGACAAATAATCCCATTAGAAAAAACTTCCTATTAGAAAGACGATGACATGCCCTTGAAATCCATTGTTATTTTTTCATTCACATTTGACAAAAATTTTCCTTCAATCTCTCAAGAACAGTTAAGAAATATTTAGAAAGCAAATAATCCGCTAGCAATAAAAAAATAAGCATGACAGGGGCGGAAGATAAGACTGATAGGGATAAGATAAAAAAGGTAAGAAACCACCTTAAAGATGATTTTTTCGCCCCACACCGTTGCTTTTCTTTGCATTTAAAACGCCTTTAGTATCGTTTGTTTTTTGATCTGCAACGGCTGATATTTCCCGGTATTTGCTCACTCCCCCCCCCCAGTATTTTCCCCCTTTTAAGTATTTTCCTCCTTTTAAGTATTTTCCCCCTCTTAAGTATTTGCTCCCCCCAATATTTGCGCCAAGTGCTTTTTACATCACTGTCCCCCATCAACAGACAGTTTCTTTTTCATTCAAATGGTTAAGTTCATGAAAATACGTAAAAAACGCGGTAGATCGAAAATAACAGGAAAGCAAGAGCCCAATAGCTGTATTTCACGTGCCCAAAATTCCAGCGAATCTGCGCTTCAATCTGCGATTGAAATGCGTGCAAAACACTTTGGTTTAAGCTTCGAAGAAGCGAAAAATCCGCTTGTCGGAACCTATATTGGGCGTCTTTGTTTGCTTGGCTATAAAGAAGCTTCATCAGGCATCAGTAAAGAGCAATATGACACGGCGCAACAATACTTGCAAATTAGAAACGACTATTTATGTGCAAAAGGTTTACCAAACGGTTATTATGATGGTTTTACGCACAGCGCATCAGATGAGAAAGCAAAAAAGCAATGGGTCCAAAGAGCGACGGAACACTATGAAGCTATGCAAGAAGCGATTAAAGAAGCACAATATCTACATCGTCAACACAACTTTCATGCGGCATTACACTATCTTGTTATAGAAGATCAACCGCTGCCTAATCTTGTTGGTTCGTTGCGTATTATTCTTGATGCCCTTTATAAACATTTTGACAGTTCTACCCAAAAGAGCCTTGGCTAAAACACCCATCATTTCCTCCCCCTCACAGGATAAAGATTCTCCCCCTTCTTTTATAACATGCCTCTTTATAACCAGCGCCTTTATAAAGTCCCCCTTTGGCAAATGACACTTGAGAACCTCTGAGCATGCCCTTTCATAGAATTTCATGGGATTGACAAGCTTAAAGCGCACAACAAACAAGCTTAAAAATATCCACCACGCCCTTTAAAAAAATACTTCAACTGTCAAAGAGACTTAACCTTATACCTACCAGTGCCTCACTTAATCCATGCCTCAAAGGACAATATTTCACGGCATATTCACGGCATGGAACGGCATATTCACGGCATGGACAGGATAAATATTGCCCCCTCTTTAAAAAACAGCAACATTCTTCCCTCTACCCCCATTGTAACAAACCACCCTCATCATACACTTCACCCAATATCGCAACATCCTTAGCTCTTCAGACAATTCATTATCGTCATTTTACGTCTTTTCTTGTACAATTCTATATGGCTCTTCTGATCTTATGACGGACAAGAGCTATGGCTTTTATTTCAGCATAATCTGGGTTTCTCATTCAAGATAAATAACGATAAAATATCCACTATAAATCAATAGCTTATCATTAAAACAACCCGTTGATTTTTGACACAATTAAAAGCATCATCCCTTAAACGAAAGAAAAAGCCCCTACCAACAATCTCCTCCCTCATCAACAACTGCACCGATAACCCTCCACACCTATCACACCACCACTAATACGACAGCCAGCACAACCCCAATCACCC
The DNA here is from genome assembly GCF_042195865.1 of Bartonella sp. AP36NXGY. Classification (NCBI taxonomy): domain Bacteria; kingdom Pseudomonadati; phylum Pseudomonadota; class Alphaproteobacteria; order Hyphomicrobiales; family Bartonellaceae; genus Bartonella; species Bartonella sp. AP36NXGY. The sequence continues at coordinate 8,806 of NZ_JBHIPD010000003.1, forward strand.
CCACAAATCGCCAACACCTAAAGCTTTGTTCCACAAACACCTTCCAACCACCGCCTTCCTAATTCCATCAATAAAATACCACGGATTTCAAAACCACAATTCTCCCTTCATCTTGTCCACGCCTTTCTCAAAGGAGAAAATGTTTTTTGCCACATCAAAAACTTTTCCATTAAAACAAGATATTTTGCTGCATAGCTAATGAATGAGCTTTTTTCTGTAGATTTTTCCCGCGATAAAGGAGGAAAAATAATCGTTTTGCGGTTGACAGAATATGAAAAATCGTATTTAATGGTAGATGCGGTAAGGGGTTTTCTGCGTCCAGATTTCATCGTAAAATTTTCGCATTATCATAGACTATTATAAGTTATTATAAACTGTTATAAAACAGTGTGTTTCGCGACAATGTTTAAAACTTTACGGTTTGAAGGTATCTTTCGTCCTTTTCTGACTGTTTTCTTTTGCATTACACAATTTGCATCACCAACAGCCCCATAATTTTGAGATTTTCAAAACAAGTGGTATTCACTACGGGCTCCCAACAGAACGCCCTAATAATCCCCCCATAAAATACCAATATCATACATCACAGCAATGATGAGCACTACACGCATAAAAATATGAAAACGGCATTATTATGCTCTCATCGCCTCACCTTTCAAGATGCAAAGGCTTGTTTTTCAAAACATTGTTTAGCCAGAATTGAAGAAGATAATATCACTTATCGATCATCAACATAGAGGCTAAGATTATGAAGCCACAAGATTCTCCCCCACCACATTCCTCACAAACCCCAGAAGGTGCAAGTGCACCTGAAGGGGCGCATGCAAATGCATCATTAGACACTCTTACTGCACATTTAGAACGGCTTAACATTGAAAAAATAAAAAACACCCCTTTTAATCGTGCGGAATTAAAAGATATTATTGCCGGTTTAGAAAAGCATAATGCCGATGGCAGTTGGATCAAAAATTATTATGATATTTTAGATCTTTACATGATGCCAGCCTTGGTCGATCAAGCAAATCGTAAATATCCAGAGATGAATCTCAAACTTACAAGCCCCCCTGACGGCTTTGCCCTTGCACTCAAAGAAACGCTCGAAAAGGGCATAAAATCTTCTAGGCTGATCGTTAACGCACAAGATAGGGGAATTCATTTTGCGGTTGTCGATCATCAAACCATTGATAATAAAACATCTTTGATCTTTTTTGAACCGACCTTACTGCGTGACACGCTTCCCGCATTACTTGCATTAAGAACGCGACAATCCATTGAACATCACCAATTTCCGAATATTCATTTTGCCATAGTAGAAATGGATATTCAACGAAGCTCCTCTGAATGTGGGATGTTCAGCTTAAGCCTTGCCAAAAAGCTTTATCTCGAAGCTCAAAAATTAGAAAGACTACACAAAGATAATATTAAGGGTGTGTTATGTGAACCAGACACGCCTTTACCTGCTGAAAAATTAGATCCATATCTTCCAGCTCGTTTATACAAACACGTGCAAGGAAGAAGACGTCTTGGGGAATATCTAAAAGCCAACCCAGAAGCAGCACAGGAGAAAGTAAACAAAAAAGGCGAAACCCTAACCGAAAGATTTGAGAGAAGCTTGGTAGCAACAGAGACAAAAACTGTTTCTGTTTCACAACACAGAAAAAGAGCCACAGAATACAAATCTCTAATGATGTAATAAGCGTTTTAGCCATAGCCATATTCCACATCCACAAAGAATGAAGCTCTGCGGCTTTACGGTAAGGCATAAATTGCTGTTAGCAAATCTTCTTTTGAGGTAAAGATGCAAACAGTAAGCAACGTGACCTCTTAAAAGACAAAAAGATACCTTACCTTTGACTCTTAAAAGCGGGGGATTTTGTCTTTCGTAACAAAATTTTTTAAAATAAAGATGATTTCATCTCTTTGTTTTTTTTAGCTAAAAAATCTTTCCTGCAAACATTGTTTAGCCAGAATTGAAGAAGATAATATCACCTATCGATCATCAATATAGAGGCTAATAGTATGAAGCCACAAAATTCCCCCCTCCCTCATTCCTCACAAACACCAGAAGGAGCAAGTGGAAATGAATCTTTAGAAGACCTTATTGCACGTTTGATGCAAAGTTCCATCCAAACAGAAGAAGAACATGTTGCACCGAGTTCTGACGAATTAAAAGATATTATTACAGGCTTAGAAGATGATCTTGTCACCGGCCGTTGGATTAACGCTTATTATGAAAACACAGATATTAGATTGATGCCGGCTCTCGTAGAAAAAGCAAACAGCAAATATCCAGAAATGAATCTCAAATTGGCTCTTACAGCAGAAGAGTTTTCGCACGCCCTAAAAGAAGTCGTTGAGAGCGGCGCAAATTCTGCCCGATTTATAGTCAATTCGGGAAGCACAATCCACTTTGCAGTCCTTGATTATCAAAAAGTTGATGAGAAAATCTCTTTGATTATGCTTGAACCTACAACATTTCAGAATATCGCGGCTTGCAAACTAGAGAGAAAAATAAATCAAACCCTTCAATGTCTTCAACTGCCTCCTTATTCTTTTACCACGGCAGAAATGGATATTCAGCGAAGCTCTTCTGAATGCGGGATGTTCAGCTTAAGCCTTGCCAAAAAGCTTCATCTTGAATCTGATAAATTAGCAAGATTGCATAAGGATAATGTTAAGGGTGTATTATGTGAACCAGATACACCTCTATCTCCTGAAAAGTTAGATACATATCTTCCAACCACTTTTTACAAACACGTGCAAGGAAGAAGACGTCTTAGGGAATATCTAAAAGCCAATCCAGAAGCAGCACAGGAGAAAGTAAACAAAAAAGGCGAAACCCTAAACGAGAGGTTTGAGAGAAGCTTGGTAGCAACAGAGGGAAAAACTGTTTCCGTTTCACAACACAGAAAAAGAGCCACAGAATACAAATCTCTAATGATGTAATAAGCGTTTTGGCCATAGCCATATTCCACATCCACAAAGAATGAAGCTCTGCGGCTTTACGGTAAGATATAAGTTGCTGTTAGCAAATCTTCTTTTGAGGTAAAGATGCAAACAGTAAGCAACGTGACCTCTTAAAAGATAAAAAGATACCTTACCTTTGACTCTGAAAAGCGGGGGATTTTGTCTTTCGTAACAAAAATTTTTTAAAATAAAGATGATTTCATCTCTTTGTTTTTTTTAGATAAAAATCTTTCCTGCAAACATTGTTTAGCCAAAATTGAAGAAATAATATCATTTATCGATCATCAATATAGAGGCTAAGATTATGAAGCCACAAAATTCCCCCCTCCCTCATTCCTCACAAACACCAGAAGGAGCAAGTGCAAATGAATCTTTAGAAGACCTTATTGCACGTTTGATGCAAAGTTCCATCCAAACAGAAGAAGAACATGTTGCACCGAGTTCTGACGAATTAAAAGATATTATTACAGGCTTAGAAGATGATCTTGTCACCGGCCGTTGGATTAACGCTTATTATGAAAACACAGATATTAGATTGATGCCGGCTCTCGTAGAAAAAGCAAACAGCAAATATCCAGAAATGAATCTCAAATTGGCTCTTACAGCAGAAGAGTTTTCGCACGCCCTAAAAGAAGTCGTTGAGAGCGGCGCAAATTCTGCCCGATTTATAGTCAATTCGGGAAGCACAATCCACTTTGCAGTCCTTGATTATCAAAAAGTTGATGAGAAAATCTCTTTGATTATGCTTGAACCTACAACATTTCAGAATATCGCGGCTTGCAAACTAGAGAGAAAAATAAATCAAACCCTTCAATGTCTTCAACTGCCTCCTTATTCTTTTACCACGGCAGAAATGGATATTCAGCGAAGCTCTTCTGAATGCGGGATGTTCAGCTTAAGCCTTGCCAAAAAGCTTCATCTTGAATCTGATAAATTAGCAAGATTGCATAAGGATAATGTTAAGGGTGTATTATGTGAACCCAATTCATCTTTATCTGCTGAAAAGTTAGATTCCTATCTTCCAACCACTTTTTATAAACACGCACAAGGAAGAAGACGTCTAGAACACTATTTAAAAGCCAATCCGGATGCTGAACATGAAACAGTCAACAAAAAAGGTGAAACTCTGAGAGAGAGATTTGAAAAAAACTTAAGAACAACAGAAGGAAAAACTGTTTCTGTTTCCTCGCACCAAAAAAGGATTACTGAATACAAATCTTTAACGATGTAATTGAGGCTTTTCCATATTCCTATTCATCAAAGAACGAAGAGATGCTGCTTTACGGCTAAGATTTCTCTAAGCAAACCAGCTTTTGCGCTCATAAAACAAAAATAGCACAAACAACTTTCCTCTTAAAGAAAAAGCACCATTGTCCTATAAAAACCAGCCCCTCTTAAAATTGTATCAAAATTCCACAGCTCTTGTTAACCCAAAGCTCTGTGTAACAATGAGACTCTTTGGATAAGCAAAACGTTTGATACATAAAATATTTAATGCTTTCGTCTTCAGTAAAAGCATATGTCTTTTTTTTCTGAGAGTATCCACTTCGTATCTCAAACACCCCCACATCAATGCCATACGACCAAACAACCGCAATAGACCAACACTTATCGTGCATCAACCCAACAGCTTCCCGCACCCCAAGAAGGCTCCATCAAAAACACCAGGAAAAGCTCTTAAAATCTACAACCTCTCTTAACGGAAAACACCAGCCCAACTATTACTCCTCTTGCCCAGCCATTATTCCACTTACCCAACTATTATCCCTTTTGACCAACCATTCCCCCATTCCCTAAGATGTCATAACCAACCTTTTGATTTCATAAAAGTTTCACATCTCTTCTGTTTTTGAAGCGTGAAAAATTCATTTTTAATCTGTCAACCAGCCTCACGTTAACGTGAGGCTTTATTTTATGGAGAAGCAAATGAGAAAAATATCATCAGCAGGGCTTGCGCTCATTAAACAATGGGAAGGATTGCGTTTACAAGCCTATAAAGATGCCATCGGGGTGTGGACAATTGGCTATGGTCATACCAGCGCGGCTGGTAAACCGTTCGTTCACAAGGGCATGATCATTACTGAAAAACAAGCAGAAGAAGTTCTTTCTCAAGATTTAAGACAATTTGAAAATACCGTTGAAAAACATGTGACGGTTTCTTTAACGGATGAACAATTCGCCGCGCTCGTATCGTTTTGCTATAATATAGGAACATCGGCTTTTTGTAATTCGACCCTGCTCAAAAAACTCAATAATGGCGAATATGAAGCCGTCCCTGCTGAGTTACAAAAGTGGACTAAAGCAGGAGGAAAACGTCTTCACGGTTTAGTGCACCGTCGTGCAGCAGAATCGGGATTATGGGCAAAAGGGGCTTATGTTTCTCCCAACTACCAAACTGTAGAAACGCAAGCTCCAATGGGATTTTTCAAAGCAGAAGCGCTTACACCGATTATTGGTTCTTTTTCTGGACTTGGGGGCTTATTGGCAGGCAATGGTCCCATCCAATGGGCATTAGCAACCATTATGGTTTTAGCCGCCTGCGTTGGCATTTTCTTTGTGGCAAAACGGTTTCGGGAGCAGCGCTTATGATGTGGTGGTTGAAAAAAAATCTGATGATAACAGGAGCGGCTCTGACCGCTTTTTTTATCGCTTTAGCAAAAGCTTTCACTCTTGGAAAGAAGGTTGAACAACAAAAGCAAATAGAAAAAACGCTAAAGTCATCAACAACACGGCTAGAGGTGGAAAATGAAATTAATCAAAAAAGTGATGCTGATGTACGCGCTGCTCTTACTCACTGGTTGCGCGATAAAAACAATCAATGAGCCTTTTTCTTGCGTTGGTTGGATGCCCATTTATTTAGACAACAAAGATCTCAATATCATCAGTTCAAATCTCGCAAGAGATATTTTAAAGCATAACAAACAAGGGGAACACATGTGTGGGTGGAAACATGGCTAGAAAAAAAACGGAAAAACAAACAGAGCTTACAGAAAAGGAAAAAGAAGTCCTACAAGAAATCATCACAACGTATAAAAGTGTAAAAATGATGTCACGCTATACGAAATGGATTATATTCATCATTTTTTTATTAGCACTTGATTTTTCACGGATCGTAGATGTGCTGGGAAGTATTTTTACACAAAAATCGAATATTCAGCTCTAAAATAAATAAAAAACGTGAGACGTGTTAAATCTTTTAAAAAGATAAAAAGCCATTCGTTATTTTTTGAAAACATGGAGATTTTATTGATGATTTTTCATGTCTCACGAGAAATTTTTATACACTCTTCACAAACACTTTCATGAAATGAATTTAGGGGTATGAAGAGAGATTTTTAACCAACGCGTAAGTCAGCAACTTTGGTAACATAAGAAAAGGATCATACCAACATACATTTTTTTAATAAACTATTGATATCCAAATGATTTTATACTCTTCATAAATAGCATTGCCAAGAATTTGTATTAAAAGACATTTCTTTTAAAGAAGTGCATAAACAAGCAATGTAATGGTAGCCTTACATAAAGCCTCTCATCTTTACGTTGAATAAAAAAGCAAGCCGGCTCCTCCCACCCTCCCAATTCCCTGCCTCCCAATTCCCTGCCTCTCAATACCCTGCCTCTCAATGCCCTGCCTCCCAATACCCTGCCTCCCAATGCCCTGCCTCCCAATTCCCTGCCTCTAAATACCCTGCCTCCCAATTCCCTGCCTCTCAATTTCCACCCTCTCAATTCCCTTATGTTCTATGCATAAAGGTCAAGTTGAAGAGAATATATGGAAAATCCTTGGCTCGAAAATATGAAAAGAAGGCATGAGGCTACAACAGAATTTCGCGTGCCTTTATCATCAGAAGCATTAAAAATTCTAACACAAGCACGTCTACTGTCTTGTCATGATTTTTTTCGGCTAACTGTCATGGTCCCCTTAGTTCAAAAATTGCTCCCCACTCAAGAATTTTCTGTCACAATATAGGCAACAAACAGAACTTGAGTATAACAACATGGGTTTGGCTCCAATTTAGGTGATGAGCTTACCGAAAAAAAGATGAGAGCAAGGCGAAAAATTAGCTTTTGTCTTTAAGCTTCTCAAATGGAGCAGTCTCCCCATTTCAGAGATCAACGAAACAGAGAGATGCTTATTCCTCTATGCAAAAGCTTGAAATACCAGCATCTTATTCATAAAAAACAAACCAGCCCCATCATGCTCTTTTCAATTCTGTCTTTCCAACGCTCAATAGGTACTAACTCTTAACTACTGACTTTTAATGATTGCGTTGGTTCATAAAAACCGTAGTGACCTCTCACCTTATGAAGCACAAACCCAGGATTTTTAATGGTGCAGGCATAAATCTGAAATGAAAAAACAGAACTGTATTAGGAATAACTGACTATAAATCAAAGAATTGTATTTTTATTAGCAAAATATTTTCAAAGGAAACCACGATCCCCGCACAATAGAAACATTTCATAAAAACAAGAGAAAAAGCTATGGATTAAGAGTGAGATTCATTCACAATGACGGTAGATCAACCAGTGGAGAATAGAACAATCCTATAAGATAAAGGAACTGTCATAAAAGGAAAAACTGTATGAAACGTGAAAAAGCATAAAAAAACGGGCCCAGAAGACCCGTTTCTTTATTATTTCTATGGAAAAAAGCTTAGAAATCCATTCCGCCCATTCCACCCATTCCGCCAGCAGGCATCGGAGGCATTGGTGTATCTTTCTTTGGAACTTCAGCAACCATTGCTTCTGTTGTGATCAGAAGGCTCGCAATTGAAGCCGCATTCTGAAGAGCAGAACGCAAAAACTTTCACGGGATCAACAATTCTTGAAAGCAATCAAATCACCAAATTCACCGATTGGAAAACATGAAAAAGCATAAAAAAACGGGCACAGAAGACCCGTTTCTTTATTACGTCTATGGAAAAGAGCTTAGAAATCCATTCCGCCCATTCCACCAGCAGGCATCGGAGGCATTAGTGTATCTTTCTTTGGAACTTCAGCAACCATTGCTTCTGTTGTGATCAGAAGGCTCGCAATTGAAGCCGCGTTCTGAAGAGCAGAGCGCACAACTTTCACAGGATCAACAATTCTTGAAAGCAATCAAATCACCGAATTCACCGGTTGAAAAACATGAAAAAGCATAAAAAAAACGGGCACAGAAGGCCCGTTTCTTTATTACTTCTATGGAATAAGAGCTTAGAAATCCATTCCGCCCATTCCACCCATTCCACCAGCAGGCATCGGAGGCATTGGTGTATCTTTCTTTGGAACTTCAGCAACCATTGCTTCTGTTGTGATCAGAAGGCTCGCAATTGAAGCCGCATTCTGAAGAGCAGAGCGCACAACTTTCACAGGATCAACAATTCCCAAAGCAATCAAATCACCAAATTCACCCGTGGCGGTATTGTAACCATAAGTGTCAGCATTATTTTCCAGCACTTTGCCCACAATAATAGCGGCTTCTTCACCAGCATTGCTTGCAATCTGGCGCGCTGGTGCTTGTAGAGCACGACGAACGATACTAATACCAGCTTCTTGGTCAGGATTACTTCCCTTAACGGTCAACGCATTTGCTGCACGCAACAATGCGGTACCACCTCCAGCAACAATACCTTCTTCAACAGCAGCACGTGTTGCATTCAAAGCATCATCAACACGGTCTTTCTTTTCTTTCACTTCAACTTCTGTTGCACCACCCACACGGATAACAGCGACACCACCAGCGAGTTTAGCAAGTCTTTCTTGCAATTTTTCACGGTCATAGTCAGAAGTTGTTTCTTCAATCTGAGCCTTGATTTGATTGACGCGAGCAGTAATTTCAGCCTTTTGTCCAGCACCATCAATAATGGTGGTGTTTTCTTTAGAAATATTCACTTTCTTTGCACGTCCAAGCATATCCAAAGTGACATTTTCAAGTTTAATGCCCACATCTTCAGAAATAACCTGTCCGGATGTCAAGATAGCGATATCCTCTAACATTGCTTTACGACGGTCACCAAATCCAGGAGCTTTTACAGCAGCAATTTTCAAACCACCACGCAATTTGTTGACAACGAGCGTTGCCAAAGCTTCACCTTCCACATCTTCAGCGATAATGAGAAGTGGTTTTCCAGACTGAACAACAGCTTCAAGCACAGGAAGAAGAGATTGCAAATTAGACAATTTCTTTTCGTGAATGAGAATGTAAGGATCATCAAGATCAGCGACCATTTTCTCAGCATTTGTGACAAAATAAGGGGAAAGATACCCACGGTCAAATTGCATTCCTTCAACGACTTCTAATTCCGTTTCAGCGGTTTTAGCTTCTTCCACGGTAATGACGCCTTCATTGCCCACTTTTTCCATAGCATCAGCGATCATTTTACCGATTTCAGCAGCGCCATTAGCGGAAATTGTTCCCACCTGTGCAATTTCTGCTGAAGTTTGAATTTTTTTTGCTTTTTTGAAGAGGTTTGCCACCACTTCTTCAACAGCAGCATCAATCCCACGTTTAAGATCCATTGGGTTCATGCCCGCAGCAACAGCTTTAACACCTTCTTGCACAATAGCTTGTCCTAAAACAGTTGCTGTTGTTGTTCCATCACCAGCGATATCATTGGTTTTAGAAGCAACTTCGCGCAACATTTGTGCACCCATATTTTCGAACTTATCTTCCAGTTCGATTTCCTTTGCAACGGATACACCATCTTTTGTGATACGAGGCGCACCGAATGATTTATCAATCACCACATTGCGACCTTTAGGGCCGAGTGTCACCTTAACAGCATTAGCAAGGATGTCGACACCGCGCAACAAACGCTCACGCGCTTCACGGCCAAATTTGACTTCTTTAGCAGCCATTTAATTTCTCCTTGGAGTTTTCTCAAAATAGTACACAATGAAAAACTAAGTGCTTCAATTAGCCCATAATTCCCATAATGTCAGATTCTTTCATGATGAGGAGGTCTTCCCCATTAATCTTGACTTCAGTTCCAGACCATTTTCCAAACAAAATACGGTCTCCTGTTTTGACTTCTAAAGGCACGCGCTTTCCGTTATCATCGAGAGCGCCATTGCCAACAGCAATCACTTCGCCTTCTTGGGGTTTTTCTTTTGCTGTATCAGGGATGATAATCCCACCAGCCGTTTTATTTTCAGATTCAACCCGACGGACAACGACACGGTCGTGAAGTGGGCGGAATTGTATATTAGCCATGTTTTAAATCCTTAAAACTGAACATAATTGAATTAATCTTAAAAGTTCTTGCTAGCACTCTCAAATTACGAGTGCTAGCATGTGTTAGATATAAAATCGGCATCTCTCAATGTCAAGAATAGCCATAAAAATAATTTCTCTAAATGAAGCTTCAAAGTCTTGCCTCTTATTGCACTTTCGCGTTATCTATCTTTTTTGAGAACCCGTGAACAAAAAAGGATCTTATCATGGTTGAAACACGTCAGGAAACGGATAGCTTTGGAACGATTTCGGTACGTCAAGATCGTTATTGGGGCGCACAAACTGAACGTTCTCTGCATAATTTTAATATTGGCAGTGAAAAGCAGCCTCTTGCCATCATCTATGCCTTAGTCCTTGTCAAAAAAGCAGCAGCGATTGTAAATATGGGCAAAGGAAAACTACCAGAAAATATTGGAAAAGCAATTATTGCCGCCGCTGATGAAGTGCTTGCTGGCGATTTTGATACGCATTTTCCACTGTCCGTCTGGCAAACAGGTTCTGGCACACAAAGCAATATGAATGTCAATGAAGTCATTGCTAATCGTGCTAGTAAGATTTTGGGAGGAAAACTTGGAAGCAAAAAACCAGTTCATCCCAATGACCATGTCAACATGAGCCAATCATCGAACGATTCCTTTCCCACGGCGCTTCACATTGCCACCACGTTGCAAACACGCCAACACTTACTGCCAATCCTTGAAGCTCTTATTGCGACATTAAAACAAAAAGAGCAAGAATTTGCAGATATCATTAAAATCGGCCGCACCCATACGCAAGATGCAACCCCTTTAACCTTAGGGCAAGAATTTTCAGGCTATCGTGCCGCATTAGAAGCCAATTTTCAGCGTATTGAAAATGCTCTAACCGATGTCCAAATGCTTGCTCAAGGTGGTACGGCTGTTGGCACAGGGCTGAATGCGCCAAAAGGTTTTGACGTTGCTTTTGCGCAAACAGTGAGCACTCTCACAGAAATAACGTTCCAAACTGCCAGCAATAAATTTGAAGCACTTGCCCATCATGGTGCCCTTGCGCATTTCCACGGGAGCTTGAATGCTCTCGCTGCTGATCTGTTTAAAATTGCCAATGACATTCGGTTTTTAGGCTCTGGTCCACGTTCCGGTTTAGGGGAACTCAGTCTTCCTGAAAATGAACCAGGATCTTCTATTATGCCCGGCAAAGTCAACCCCACGCAATGTGAAGCCTTAACCATGGTCGCATGCCAAGTCTTTGGTAATCACACCAGCGTAACCTTTGCCGCAAGCCAAGGACATTTTGAACTCAACGTTTATAAACCTGTTATTGGCTATAACGTTTTACAATCAATTACCCTTCTTGGTGATTGCATGCGTTCTTTTGATATGCATTGCATTCAAGGATTACGAGCTAATCGTGTTCATATTCACTCACTCATGGAGCGCTCACTCATGTTAGTCACAGCTCTTGCACCAGAAATTGGCTATGAAAAAGCTGCTGAAATTGCCAAAGCAGCGCATAAAAATGATACAACTTTGCGCACCGAAGCATTAAAAGCAGGTGTTTTTGTAGAGGATTATGACCGATTAGTTGATCCTAAAAAGATGATTGCTCCCCAATAAACAACCCACTAAAAAAGATGCAAACATCTTAAAACAAATCTTTCTGTCAAAAGATCGGGGTGTAAACACCCCGATGATGACCGATAACAATTACCCACAGCGTTCATTTTAGGCTCTGATCCGCATTTATGCTATGGGTGGTTTTGTTGCTTATATTGTACTTAAAAGGCACAACGGTTTTGCAAAGGCATGGATAGTCATAGCTCAACACCCAATGGCTATACTGGCAGAAAGTGATTTAAATGGATATGACCTTAAGGTGTTTTTCATTCTAGCTTCGCGTTTTGATTTTGAAAATCTATTAGCTATCAACCAAACAGAATGAGCTCAAAAAAATCGGTATTAATAGACATAATTTCAATCGAAGTATAAAAAGATTAATGAATTCATCGTAGTTACGCTTTACAATGTTATCATTATTGATAACATTGGGTAGATAACTCTTATCTCAATGAGATAATGTGTTTATTTATAATGATAATCTAGCGTTATCCATATTGAATGAGAATCCTAAAGACCGTAAGATTTTCTCATTTTAAATCGGTCCCATGTTGCATCAATCAAAATCACTGACTTGCACATCACAAACGCAATGAATATGTGAATAGAAATTGTATCCGATAAGAACTACAAACGCCTCTAATGAACCACCTCAAGTGCCAAGGACTGTCACAACGGACAAAGGGGCCTCCTGTCACAACATTGTGGAGAGGACTGTCACAACACCCCACGAACTGGCAAATATAGTAATGGTACCGGCGTGCTCCTTTATGAAGCGTAAAAGAGATGCTCAATAGATTTATTATTATACCATTCACAATCGCTGTCATGAAATGGGTTTAGGAACATTGCGAAATGTCTCTTTTATGAAGCGTGAAGATGGGAGTGCTCAATAGATTTATTATTATATCATTCACAATCGCTGTCATGAAATGGGTTTAGGAACATTGAAAAATGTCTCTTTTATGAAGCGTGAAGATGGGGGTGCTCAATAGAGGAACAGCTGTTGGAACAAAATTCAATGCACCGAAAGGTTTTGACCTTTGCTGAAACAATCCACTCTTTGACGGGATATCCTTGACAGCTCGCAAGAAATTGGAGGCATTTGCCCATTATGGCGCCCTCACCCATTTCCACAAAAACCTGAATGCACGCGCTAATCTCTTTAAAATCGCCAACGACTTTCAGTTTTTAGGCTCTCATCCACGTTCCGGCTTTAAGTGAACGGAACGGAGAGTTTATCCGTTTTACATGGCGCATAAGAAACCTCATGAGACTTGAGATTCTCGCACTTTACTCCTTCTGATTCTTCGTATTCCATTCAATCAATCAAAACTATTCGCTTAGATTATTATAAGCAAAAGTGGCATATAGATAAAAAAGAAATAAAGTCGCCCATCCCCTCGAGTGCTCAAAAGGCTACCGCAATACAAAGCTATGCAATATCAAAAACGAGCAACGAATATGACGGTGCCAATATGCATTTTTACGATAAATTGAATATTTAAGCACATTGGTGTCAATCATAATGGATAATACATTTAATAACAAAAAGTGTTTTAATGTATATAAAGTAATATTTTTTTAACAAATAGAAAGCTTGTTTACTATACTATAATTTTTTCTAAAACACAGAGAACACTGAAAGAGTATATAAAAATACTGAAAAATCAATATAAACGCGGGATAATAGCATGAAAACAAGTTTCAAGAACGCTTAAATATGGATAATTATAGAGTTTTTGAATGTTTTAGTTTTCATAATGATATTAAATATAGATTTTTTTAACCAATTCGTATATAATGCGATTTGTATCTGAAATAAATTGGGGACGTTTTTATGAAAACAAAATGTTTAGTTGCACTATCTATTTTCACCTTCATTACCGCTTCAACAGCGCAAGCAGCAGATACAGTAATCTTTAAGCAATCAGAACCGAAGGTTTCATTGCAAGATGTTTCGTCATCACGTATTTCACCGGTTACTGTTTCTGCGCCTTTTTCTTGGTCTGGTTTTTATTTTGGAGGACAAATTGGATATTTTTCCAATAAAAATACTCTAAATTATGCACAAGAAGCCAGGGACGGAAAGTGGGCTTGGGTTGATAGAGATTTATCACCGAAACTATCAGGATTGAGAGCAGGTTTGTATGCAGGTTCTAATATTGATCTGGGAGATCTTGTTTTCAGTTTTGATACCGATATGGTCTGGTCTGGGAGGAAAAGCACCCAAACAGACAATGGAAAGAAAATTCTAGATGAATCAAACTCCATTAACATTGCCTTTAAAAAAGCTGGGATTCCTATCATAAAACCTGCAGCTCAGGGTGAAACGATATCCAACTATGGTGACATTGTTGTTAGCAGTGTAACATTGAAAGAAACGTGGTCTGGTGCCACGCGCGCGCGCATTGGTTTTGCTTCCCATCGTCTTATGCCTTATATTGCAGGGGGTATAGCCTATAGACAGATGCAATATATCATGTCACTTTTATCAAAATCGCAAGAAGATTCGACAATTTTTGCTTCTGGCAATGTGTTAGATGAGACAAAAACAATGTTTGGTTACACTGTTGGTGGTGGTTTTGATCTTGCAATGACAGATAATATCATTATGCGGACAGAATATCGTTATTCGGATTTTTTTAAAAAGAAATTTGCAAACGATAACCTTAAAATCTCTTCTCAAACGCATGATGTTCGCTTTGGTATCGCTTATAAATTCTAAGTTTTTTAGAAAAGTTGAACGATTAAAAAACCCTGTTAAAAACGGGGTTTTTTAATGCCCCTTTCCCCCTAAAAAGACGTAGATTCTAAAAACCTGTACTAAACTTTAAACAAATAGTCACGAAACAATAAAGCCTCTCCCTCTCTTAAAGCAAATTTCTATCCTCTCAGCCTTTCATGTAATGCCTTTGGAATATAAAAGCTTTACCATCATACCACTGGGCGCCATCGTAAAATAAATGAGAGCTGTTATTTAAGAGATATTTCTTTAAAATAAATATGGATATTGTGCATCAATTGCAGTTTTATAAGATGATGTTGACTTGGCCTCCCCGCTCTTAAAGGATAAAGATTCTAAACACCCATTTTTAAACACCATGTCCGTTTATAAAAGCACAAAAACCCTTGGAGACTCTTGGGGGATATTGGGGGATATTGGGCGGGCTTCTTTGGGCTCCTCCTCATGGAATGCCCTTAAATCTCAAGCAAGACAAACACTGAAGAATATCCAACACACACCGAAAAAAATACTGTAACGTTTCAAGGAAGTATGCCCTATATGACCACACTTCAAACAACAGTATTTTACCGCTATTATATGCCAAGAGTGGAGAGAGAATATTGCGGTTCTCTGTTTATGTAATTTCTGTAACGAGAAGACAGCTTCATTTGGAGAGAACATGAAGTTGTCAAGGTAAAAAACCAATTTCTAATCTTACCATTTCCCTCTGCTTTACGACTTTCGAAAGCCTCTAAAGCATAATCTTTTAAGCCTCTCATGCTCCTGCCTTTTAAAGAGTGGAGATTACGCACTACCCCATGTTTTTGTTGCTCACATATCTTTTTGGCGATCACGCCCCTCATGTCATACGACAACGCTTCAAACCAAACACACTCAAATTCAAGACACTTGGGTTGCCAATTCACATGCGTGTTTTAAAGAAACAGCTCTCAAAACCCTCAAGCCCATTTTGCGACAGCACCTACAAGAATATAAAATCTATTAGAGCCTCTAAAGCACTATTTTTTAAACCTCTAAAACTCTGCCTTTTAAAGAGTGGAGATTACACATTGCCCCATGCTTTTGTTGCTCACATATCTTTTTGGCGATCACGCCCCTCATGTCATACGACAACGCTTCAAACCAAACACACTCAAATTCAAGACACTTGGGTTGCCAATTCACATGCATGTTTTAAAGAAACAGCTCTCAAAACCCTCAAGCCCATTTTGCGACAGCACCTACAAGAATATAAAATCTATAAAGCACCATCTCTACACTTCATAAAAGTGCAAGCAGGCACCCCCATCCATCATACACTTTAACCTCCAATGATGCCCTTGAAACGGCATAAGAGGCATTTTTATTCATTTTTTGTAAAATTTCACTCCACGCGAGCTCATCTAGCTTGCAACGTACGAGCGACATGATTTTGGTTGATTTACTATAAGCAGACTTGAAATGAGAGAATCCTACGGTATTCGAGGTTTTTCATTCAACATACAAAACATTGAACACGGTCTATAAATCCCCCCATGTTTTATAAATCCCCCCATGTTTTATAAATCCCATGTTCTATAAAACAACGTGATGCACCATAACAGGATAAAGGAAAATATTTATGAAGTGGTGCGGGTGGTCGGACTCGAACCGACACTCCTCTCGGAACCAGATTTTGAGTCTGGCGCGTCTACCAGTTCCACCACACCCGCACACTGCTATAAAAGACAGGACTATAAAAGACAGACTTGTCGATTATTCCTTTGCACTATATGAAGAAGAACAGATTCGTCAACAGAAGACTTCTCATTTTTTAAGAATTCATATCATTTTCTTATCTATTTTATGAAATACTTTCTTTATTGGATTTCTCTACCGGATTTATAGCAATCTCATTTGTAAAGTCTTTACCTCTTAAACTTATAAAAGCCTCATGATATTAAACAAATTAAAGCTTTGGACGATTTCTTTAGCAAATCGGCGTACAGCACCACACTGGCTTGGTTTCATTGCCTTTATTGAAAGTTCTGTTTTTCCAATTCCCATAGATGTTTTATATATTCCGATGCTTCTTATCCATCAAAAGCGGGTTTATCGCTATGCTTTGATTGCAACAATCTGTTCTGTATTAGGAGGCATTGCCGGTTGGTTTATCGGACATTTTGCCTATGATACCCTTGCCAAACCCATTTTAGAAATTTATGGTAAGGTTGAAAGTTTTGAATCTCTGAAAAATAGTGCAACCCTGCAATTTCTAATCATTTTACTGATAACATCAGGTTTTTTTCATCTTCCCCCCATCAAGATTGTCACAATTTTGGCCGGTGTTATGAGTGTGCGTCTTGAACTTTTCATGCTTATTTGTATTTTTTCTAGAGGCGCTCGTTTTTATCTTCTCGCGTGGCTGATTAAACATTTTGGACAAAAAGCAATGAATTTTCTAGTACAGCATTTCAAATGGATTGTTCTCATTGGTTGTGTTAGCCTCCTTTTAATTTATGGGATTTTCATAGCTTTTTTAAACAGGAAGCTTTTATAAGGAACAGACTTAATGGCATGCGTTTTGTCTTCTCACCCACTTTTACACAAACACCTTCATCTTGAACCCAGCAGAAAAGAACAAAGTTTATGGGCTTTTTTTCTCGCTTTTTGCTTGTCTGCCACAATAGGTATTGCCCTTGGTTTTGAATATTTCGGAGGATATCTTCCTTGCGATTTATGTCTCATAGAGCGTTTTCCTTATTATGGAGCCATACCATTTTTGCTCTTAGCAGGTTTTGGGGCATATTTTTTTCGCATAACTGCTTGGATACAACTTTTATTTTTGTGTGTTTTTGTCTTAATGTGCATCAGCCTTGTTTTAGCCGTTTATCATGCGGGTGTTGAATATGGCTTTTGGGAAGCTCCCCTCAGCTGTGGTTTAAGCGCAGTCAGAAAAACCTCAGACATTAACCAGCTGCTTAACCAATTAAATAGCATTCATCCCCCTTCTTGTTCTGAAGCATCCGCACGCTTTCTTTTTCTTTCATTTGCCGGTTGGAATGTCGTCTCAAGCCTATTTTTCTCCCTTATAAGCCTCTATATTACTTCAAAAGGGCTCCTTTCAATCCATAAAAAACTCTAACCATAAAATAGAAACGAAACCGCGTGCACTCGTTCTCTCCAATCGCTTTCCCCTACCAACAACCCTCCAATCACCAATCCCCACCCAAAACCACCCACCGCCAAACCAACCCACCCACACCAACGAGTCACCAACATCCCTCCTCTAGCGTTGTACTCAAAAGACAAAAATAAGCAGATACATCCATTTTATGGTTTCACCTCTCTGTACTTATAAGCAACATTTTGATAAAAACTCGTGATAGAAAAGCCGTAAAATAATAAGTGAGGGGACCAATAAATATAAATGGTCTGCTATGGCTGAAGATAAAAACACAGAGCCTTCTACCCTATCACCTATTTCCTTAGATATAACCAAACTCGAAGAACCATGTGTTATGATGGAACATGATCATAATGCATGGCGCGAGCATATAAAAGAAAGGGATTTAAATGCGCCTTACGAAAAACCACCTCATATAAAACCACGAATCAAATCGGCACCACGCATCAGGCAAGTTTTTTGGTGCGATTTTCCTCATGATTCGATACTCCCTGAATTTTGGAAAAAGCGGCCTGTTTTAGTGCTTTCTAAGAATGCAAAATTATATGGAAATGTGACAGTTTTACCTTTTTCAACGAAATCACAACCCAATAATCCCGCTGCGTATCCAATACAATCTCCCATAGAGAATAAAAAAGCGTGGATTATCTGCAATTATGTCACAACAGTTTCTGTAAGTCGTTTAAGTTGCTCACGTACCGTTCCAAGGTTATCCTGCGAAGATTTTCATAAAGTTGTAGCTCTGATGCTCAAATATTTACCGCATTTACACTATTGACTTTTGAGAAAAATAAGTGTACCTATATCAGCATACACGGCATCAGTAATGGTGGCCGCTTCCCCGCAAGGGGAGATAGGAACGAAGGAGTGGGAAACCGCTCCTTTCGTCATTTTTGGTATTTTTTTGAAAACTGCCATTTTTTGCAACCTTCCCTAGAACATATCCAACATTCATTCTCCACCGTTGTTGTTTTGCTCCACCGTTGTTGTTTTGAAATATCTGCGATTTGGGATAAGCAGAAGACAATATCCACACCTTGGATCCGGTAAAGTTTCCCATGGAGATTACCGAGATATTGTACATACTTATCATTTCATTGCACAAAAAATCGTGCTGCCGTTGCTTAAACTTTATATGATTTTCCGCAATGGGAATATCTTTCCAAGATTGAAAAAAAGCTTCGCTTTATATGACCACACCTCAAAATAGTATTTTTACGAGATAACAAAGAAAATTCTCTAATAAACTAGAAATCAACCCCCAATCGATTTCTATCTCTTCACCAATAACAATTGTTTATTGCCCTAACCGCATTATTTCACCTGTCACACGACCCAACATAGCTTTTACAGATAGATTTTCTTCCCCTTTTCCGAGAAACGATCTATGCTATTTTGGGATTTACTGCTAAATTGCGTATGCTTGCACTTTGAATACCTTTCTCTCACCATATAAAAGGTAGATAAAAAAATAATTTCGTTTATCAGCTTTATTTTAAAGACACACCTATTTTTACAGGATACGTTTTCCTTTCTATCAGCCCTATCGCATTTAATACACTTGTCGTTTCTAAACATGAACAACCAAGCATCACAATGAAGCAATAGACACCCATCACTTTCATGGGCACTTGCATTGACAAGAGATAAACAAGAGCATTAATCACCACACACGGAACAAAAGTCTATAGAGACTACGCCATAGACTTTCGCCACGCAAGGGTTATTCTTAAAGCATATTTATGATGAGATAATCATTTATGACATCCTTTTTGTTACGCCAAAGAACGGGTTTTGCTAACGAGTTTTACTATTGTGCAAATTTTTCAAGAGAAATCCTCATTCGCTCATAGATGACAAGATTTCTTTATGGAGAAAGCCTATGGCGCTCAGTTTTGACCTTTTCCATAACAAGGGTAAGTTCAAACTTTAACCAACACGACAATACACCTACTCTAAACGATTTATGTACCACCTCATCCGCAACACATTGCCAAATATCCGTACATTTCCTCGAAAAATTTTCACACTTTTACGCATAGTAAAAAAAAGATTAACTTTAATCATGTTGCACTCCATTTCAGTTGATCTGGATTTTAAAAGTGCCCCAAAAAATCAAACAAAAATAGAGAGGTAAGTTACGAAAACTACAGGGTAAATTTTACTGCCCCAAAATGTCTATTTTTCCCCATCTGAACAGTCATTGGAACATTATAAAAATTATTTTTATTGAAAAACAATTACTTATAATCTAGGGAAGAAAAGTAAAAATCTCCCCCAGAAAAAGAGATTATCTTCAAAATTATCAAAAAAAGCAGCACAATTTTAGTGATCTTTTTATTTTTTTTCTTTTGATAAAAGAGAGCTGGCAGGTGTCTTAGGCGCCCCTCCGGTAGGTTCCCAATTCGCAACAGCCGCTAATTCCTCAATGAGCTTCTCTCTTGGTAAATTATCATCATCCACCAACTTGTACTGAACGGCATGTTCACTAAGCCACTTTATAAGCGTTCCTTTAACAGTTTTACCACCCTCAGCCTCACTCACCGCTTCCCATGCTGCAACAATAGCAGCAAGCTTTGGAGCATAACGTGGATGCGTTGGATCTTGAAACGCATAATATTTCTGATCCTTAGTCTCAGCAGAATCATCCTCAGGAAAAAAAAACGCAGGACGTAGACCACGCGACGAAAGCCATTCTTTTAAATCATCAACGCGAACATATGAGGAATCTGCATCTATAAAATCCGAAAAATTATAGTACGACCATTCTATCTCTAATCGATTGCTTTTTCCCGCTTGAACGATAGCATGATAGGCTGCACGGAAATTAGCAGTTTTCTCTGATGATACGGAAAGGTTATCTTCGTAAATATCACTTTTTTCTGGTTCTAATTTGTTGACAAACAAATACTTTCCTGGATTTAATCCAACTATTAAAAGCGCTGCCTGCAGTATTGTTAGTTTTTCAGAAAGCCGCCAAAATTTCAAACTATCACTATTTTCCATATATGCTCCCTTTTTTTCTGCACAATTTCGCTCTTTTTTAAAAACATCAAAAACGTTTGTTAACGCGTAGAGATTATGCACTTTTCACATTTCAACTCATCCCATACTTTAAATAAAAACACAGCACCCACACTCCTCCTTGTGATACACAAGAAAATGATTTGAATTGATTTAAGATAAGAAGTTTTGAAGTGAGAGGAATCCTACTGAATTTTGGGCTTTCATACAAGATATCAGGCAAGTTACAAGGCGATAAATGCCCCTTCATAAAGCATAAATTTTTATGCGTGATCAAACAATTTGATATGATAATATCTCTTTCATTTATGCACTCCCACCTTTATCTGTCCCCGCAATTACAGCACAAAAGATAATTCGTTACACGCTAACAAATCCACCTAAATGCAAAAGCTGTAACAACGCTAAAATGCGCGTAAATATCATAAGAATACTGTCTTACACCTCCACAAGCAGAATGAGTGGCGTAAAACTGTACAATAAAATGTCATGCCTATAATGAACAGTGCTAAAGACTGTCGCAACACTGGGAGCTAAGGTGTATGATGATGCCGGCTTGCTCTTTTATGAAGCGTAAAGATTAAGAAGACTCAATGGAGTTTATATTATTTCATGGAAATTTTGCCGCTCTACCCTTCTATACTCTTCACGGGGGCCCCCTCGCGAAATGGGCTTTTATCCCTTGAATAAAGATCTCCTTTAAAGAATCATTTCAAATTCTAAGAGCTGTTACAGTCTTTTGAACGCATCGAATGAATGATGATGCTAGCTTATTCCTTTCCTATATTCTCGAGCATCAATACATTGAAATGCTCCATTCAAACGCCCCTTTAGCAAAATAAAGCACATTGTCTCTTAAATTTTTTCACGTAATCATTTCTTTCATGCGCCCCTGTCGTCTCCATTTGATAAATCTCCTTGTACTTTCTCAGCATCCCATCACCTTTTTTCTCAGTGCAACCTTTTTGCAATTTTTCAGTTTTGAACTTTTAGATTGACTTTCGGTTTATTTTTCTTATGTTTTAGAATTATTCTAAAGTGCAGAGGAACAGAAAATGTTGAGATCGTTTTTTTCATTTGTACAACGTAAAGCTCTGTCCTTTCGTTCAGCACAAAACGTGATACTTAAAGCGCTCAAATTAAAAGAGCAACATGCGGCGCTCTATTTAAAATATGCAAAAGCTCTAGAACCTTATTCCTCTAAGGAAGCCGCGGTTTTTACCGCCATGGGGCTTCAAGAGCTTAAAAATTATAAGCAACTTTTGTGCCTTTCTTGCCATAATCGTGCAAACACTATCGGTTCATTATGTGACAAAACTTCTCTTGTGAAAGGCAAGAACCGCCATCCCTCCCAAAAAACAACAGCGGCAAATCACACCATAAAAAAACCTTCGAAAACGCAAAGACAAACACTTTTGACTTGGATTCAACCAGGTCTAGCAGGGTTAATGGATGGCTCTGTTTCCACCCTTGCCCCCATTTTTGCCGCAGCTTTTGCCACGGGAGACACGCATCAAACTTTTTTGATAGGACTCTCAGCTTCAATTGGTGCAGGACTTTCGATGGGTTTCACAGAAGCAGCCCATGATGACGGCAAATTATCAGGACGTGGTTCGCCATTAAAAAGAGGCCTTGCCAGCGGCATTATGACCACATTAGGAGGATTAGGCCATACGCTTCCCTATTTAATCAACTCTTTTTATGTAGCGACAATTATTGCTTTTATCATTGTTTTTTTCGAACTAGGCGCCATCGTCTGGATTCAGAACAAATTCATGTCAACTCCCTTTTGGCGCGCTTCTTTACAGGTCATCATTGGGGGAGCTCTGGTTTTTGCCACGGGTATTCTTATCGGTAGTATCTAAAAAATCTTATCTGTAACCATAATTTAGATCTCAAATAAGCGCATGCCCCTAGGCATAAGCCATCCTTGATGATGCCATTGATGATGTTAGGTGGTGTTGTAGAATATTTTAGGTCAGCCAAAGATGATAAGCAAGCTCTGGGGACAACCTATATCCACACACCTTTATCGACTTGGTTTTATAGATATCTTTTGTTAAAGTATCATTTTCTTCTAGACCTCATATTTTGGAAATGCCTCGATCATGTCGCACACTGAAACCAACGCCCCTCTAAACAATCATCCTGTCTCTTCTCAATCTTCACATGCCCAGACTTTATTTGTTCAGCGTCTTGCACACGGACAAGGTTTAGAACTTCCTTGCTACGCGACAGCGGGTTCTGCTGGCCTTGATCTACGGGCAGCAATTGGAGAAGAAGAAACGCTTGTTCTTGCCCCTGGGCAGCGGGCACTTATTCCAACAGGTCTCATTTTTCATTTATCTCTTGGGTTTGAAGCACAAATACGTCCACGCTCTGGCTTAGCCTTAAAACACGGCATCACATGCCTCAACACTCCAGGAACGATTGATAGTGACTACCGTGGTGAAGTCAAAGTCCTTCTTATCAATTTAGGACAAGAAGACTTTTCCATCCAACGAGGCATGCGCATTGCCCAAACAGTCATCGCCCCCGTATCTCAAGTT
>NZ_JBHIPD010000003.1:32156-177240 GCF_042195865.1 Bartonella sp. AP36NXGY
AATGTTTGCGCCATTGAACCAGAGCAAAATACCCAAAGCCATAACGAGAGCCGTGGAACAGGAGGTTTTGGTTCAACGGGACACACTTAAGAGGCTCTGAAAAATCGCTACTCTCAAAATAACACATACCCAACCACTCTTTCACTGGAAATTCTTTGAGCTTTTAAAGTGCAGAGGGAATGCGCATTTGCTTTCAAAGTTTTTTCACTAAACGCACCTCTAAACAAGTATCCTTACTCTTCTCCTGTCTCTTCTCAATCTTCACACCCCCCTTGACTTTATCCGTTCAGCATCTTGCACTTGGGACAAGAAAGCTTCCTCACTACGCAACGGCTGGTTCTGCGGATCTTGGATTTACAAGCAGCAAATTGGTAAAGAAGAAACGCTTGTTCTTGCCCCTGGGCAGCGGACACTTATTCCAACAGGTCTCATTTTTCATTTATCCCTTGGGTTTGAAGCACGCATCCGTCCACGCTCTGGCTTAGCCTTAAAACACGGCATCACATGCCTCAACACTCCAGGAACGATTGAGTGTGACTACCCGGAAGTGAAGTCAAAGTCCTTCTTATCAATTTAGGCCAAGAAGACTTTTCAATCCAACGGGGCATGCGCATTGCCCAAACAGTCATCGCCCCTGTATCCCAAGTTAATGTTTGCGCCATTGAACCAGAGCAAAATACCCAAAGCCATAACGAGAGCCGTGGAACAGGAGGTTTTGGTTCAACAGGACACACTTAAGAGGCTCTGAAAAATCGCTACTCTCAAAATAACACACATACTTATTCCAACCACTCTTTCACTGGAAATTCTTTGCGCTTTTAAAGTGCAGAGGGAATGCGCATTTGCTTTCAAAGTTTTTTCACTAAACGCCCCTCTAAATAATCATCTCTCAATTACGTCTCTCACGCTATACAAAACTTCATTATCGCCCGATACCCCTCCCCCATAACAAAAAAATTGGCATTAACCATTGAGCGTTCACACACTGCTTGTAATGTCGACAATCTATACATCATATTGATTTATAATAATAATGAATTGTCTTTCAACTTAAACGAGAAATCTCAATACTGTAAGATTGTTTCATGGCAAGCCTATTTATATTAAATCAATCAAAAGCATGTTTCTCACATTCCAAACGTGGTTAGCATACAGATAAAAACTGAAAAAATGCCTACAATGAATACGTATATTAACACTGTCTTGGAAAAAAATATAAATACGATAATGGTGCTCGCTTACTCTTTTATTCAGCATAAAGAGAGTGAGGTTCGATAGATTTTTTGATTATTTTACGGGGGCTTTACGGTTATACCATTTATGAACACCGCCGCAAAAAGGGCTTTAAGATGTATTAAGACACACAACAATCGCCTCTGCTGTTTTCTTGATCGCACCTCTTGCGGCAAGATGAGTAGAGCTTAATCCTAAAAAACCGATTCAATATATGAACCCCCTGCGTAATATCAACCCCCTACGTAATATCAAACCCATGCGTGTTTGGTTTAATAAATCCACGGAACCCTCATCAATTTCACTCTACGAGTTTGAGTAATATGCTTTGCTTCCTGCAACAAAGGCTGTTTTTTATCACTGATCAGAGGCATCGGCTGGAATATTAGCGTTTCCCGCAGGGCTCGTTGTTACGGCATCCACATGCCCCACAACGTTACCGCCCGCGCTACCACCCGCTCCATCGACAGCAGCGTTCGCTACCCCTGTTGTTTTATTATTGATCTCACCTCTTGAGACAAGATTGGTAGAGTTTTGCAATCCTACAAGACCGATTTTATGATATCCAGCCATACGTATTTGATTTAATAAATCGATGACAGTACCATAATCAATTTCGCTATCCGCTTTGATTAAAATTTTTGCCTCTAAATTTTGCGTCGTTTCCCTCAACAAAGCTTCTCTCAAAGCTGCTTGTTCTACAAGATGATCACCAATGTAAAGAGAACGATCTTTTTGCAACGTAACATAAAGAGGTTCATCAGACTGAACCACTGAAGGTGCTTGAGTTATAGAAGGAAGCTGAACGGAAATGGCAGATGTTGCCAAAGGCGCTGCAACCATAAAAACAATAAGCAACACCAATACAACATCAATAAAAGGGGTCACATTGATTTCGCTTTGCAACCCACTCTCGTCTATATCCCAATCATTATTAAGGCTTGCTTTCATTTTTTATGACTTTTCTGTTGTCTTTGTCTATCAAGTTCACGGCTCAAGAGCCTTTCAAGAGCAGCAGCGATATCACCTAAATCACTACGATAACCACTCAAAGCACGCATAAGGCTATTATACATAACAACGGCGGGAATAGCCACAAAAAGCCCAACAGCCGTTGCGAATAAGGCTTCAGCAATTCCAGGCGCCACCACATCAAGTCGCGTTGTTTGAGACTGAGCAATCCCAATAAAAGAATTCATAATTCCCCAAACAGTTGCAAAAAGACCAACAAAAGGAGCAATTGCGCCAATAGTTGCAAGAACAGCACTTCCACATGCAACACGGCGTGTAGCAGCCAGCAAGCAGCGTGACAAAAGTGAATGAACCCTTTCTTTTAAACCTTCATGAACATCACGAACCCTAGCATCGCGAACATCGCGGGAAACATCTTCATATTGATTGCTCTCCTCATAAAAGAGAATATCTTCAATCGTTTGTGCATTTTCCCCTACACTGGTTTTTTCACCAGAGCTTTCGTTTATCCCTTCAGGAGCAGAAAAATGAACCTGTTGTGCAGAAAGATACACCTCTTTAAGGACTTCTTTGAGAAAAAACACACCAGCTCCTTTGCTTTCTTTCAAGCTAGCTGCCAAACGCGTAAGAGTCTGAGCATTTAGAACCAATTGAAGTTCATGACGTACTCTTCGTTTTACCAAAGTGATCTCAACAATTTTCACAAAAGCAATTGTCCAAGACATAAGTGAAGCAAGTAACAAAATAATGATAACGGCTTTCACCACCCAATCAGCAGCCATAAACATAGAAAGAGGAGAAAAATCATGCACTGTCAATACAGCAGACATATTATCTAAAGGGACTGTTTCAGATTCCATTTTTATCTCACATTCTTGTGCTCTTATCTTTATTTATGAGCTGGATCGTCACCCCGCATAGCATCACTGTTCCACAATGCCACTACCCTTTTAACGTCACTTGTGTATTCCTCTTAAGAAAGAAAACTTGATAAATCAAGTATAGTTTTATTTCACAAGCTCTCTCTTAATTCTAAAGAAATTACTCAAGAAATTTTTCTCTAACAATTCAACAAGTTTATCTTACCCAATCAATTTATTGCATAAATTAGGCAAAATGATAAACTTACAAGAAGTATCGCATATAATATTTTAATTTATAAGAATAATTTATCATCGTTCCTGTTAAATAAATCTCTCATATCGCAAAGCTTTTCTCATTTCTGCGGCTCTTTTGAAGCCAACAAAATATTTTCTTACATGAAACAAGCAGCAAAAATATCATAAAATCCTCGGAGAAAAGGATATGCACTTCTCTAACAACCAGTGCACTAAAGTACCTCTCCTATCCTAAAATAAAAATATACCTTACGTTTTTAAAAAAGAACGATCGCAATATTCTTAAACTGACCAAAAGTATCATGGGGAGCGCGTGTTGCCCCCAAATACATAGAGAGCAAAGAGCCGCAATATTATTTTCTTTTTCTTTGCTGCAAAAGTATAAAAATGACAGTACTTCTGCCGCAAAATCGCAACAACGATGTTTTTTACCTGTCACAAGCTTAAAAAATAAGCCTCAGCACACTTTTAAAAAACTTTTATAAAAAACTGCGCCACGAGAAACTGAAGAATGGTGCTAAATTACTGCAAAAGCATAAGACAATTCTCAACAGATGCGACCCTTTACAGACAAAGCATATCGTATAGGAAAGATTTATTTTATCAAAAACAATTTTAAATTCGACAAAATGAAAGGAACCAAAAAAAGCTTTTGGCGTTACTCAAGCAGTGAAAATTTTCACTCCAATGCAAATGATCACTATGAACACACCAATACAAATATAATGAATCAAGAGGGAAAAATACCATGGCCCATAATAAAACAACACAGCACGATAAATCAGCCGTAGAAAAAGACCTACAAGGACAATTAGAAACGTTACGCACTGAAATTTCAGGGATTACCTCAACCCTAACAGATCTTGGTGCAAACAAATTCAACGCCGCCAAAGACAAAGCGGAAAAACTATATCACTCAGCGAAAGAAAGTGGTGAAGACATGATGTCTCAAGCAAAAGACAAAATTAGTGATCTTGAACAAACCATGAATCAATGCGTTCGCAAAAATCCTGGCAAAAGCGTTTTGTTTGCCGCAGGGGTTGGTTTTATTCTTTCTCAATTACTGCGTCGTTAAGCAATGCATAAGTTTATCGCGCCTCTTTTAAACCATCTTGTCGGTGGAGGGCTTAAAAGCACAGTCAAGCAAGTACGCCTTCAAGCAATTTTTTATGGGTTTATTGGCATTTCATTCTTCATGTCTTTGCTTTTTTTATGTACCATCGGTTTTATTGCGTTATGTTCTGTTATGAAGCCTCTTGCTGCCGCCAGTATCATGTTTTTAATTTGTCTTTCTCTTGCGGGATTAGGTCTTATTATCAGTCGCGTTCTCAAAACTTATCAACGCTATGACCAACAAAAAAAGACAGAAGAACAACGCCACAAACTCATGACAGATGCGACTGTTTCCAGTCTTGCAGCTCTCAGTCAACATCTCCCTTTTGCCAAATTGGGTGTTCCCATTCTCGGACTTGCAACTTATTTTTTGTGGAAAAAAGATAAAAAAGACCGCTTTTCAGAGTAAAATATGTAAAGCTGTCACTCTAAATCCCCCTCTCAATGTGCTTTCTTTTATAACAAAAGAAAGCACATTTTTTTCCTCATAGTCTCTTTAGCTTCTTCAAATACCTGAAAAAAATCCCCTTCATTTTGCTAAAAATTCCATAGAACCGCTACACTCTCTTTCAGATTGCAACCCATTTTTCATAAACATAACAACATAAGGCAATGCTTGCATTAGAAGTCCTAGTTTAATTCGAAGCCATTTATTGTTTTTTGAAGGAAATGATGTTCCGTTTCTGCCTTTCTCTATATTTTCATAAGCTTTTTTCAGAACCAAAGGTCACGTCATCGATTTGAATTTATAAAGCAAAAATATTCCCCGTATGAAAATTCTTTTTTCAAAAAATCTGAAATTTTTACCGATAAGAAAATTGTAAAAACGTCCATTACACAACAAAAATTTATCAACTCTGATACGAATAGAACAGAGGTCATACCTACAATTCACGTCACAGAAAAAATAAAGAAAGAAAATTTTATAGAAATATTTGCTGATGGCATTCAAGCAATTTGTAATTTATCTCGTACAGGACATCGTGCTTTGATAATAGTTTTAGAAGAATATCGATCTAATAAATCAACAAACGAAGACCCCAGCAGCGTTACCTTAATCTGGTTTGATGGGGGTATAAATGGAAAAAAGCGCGATATGGTCGACAGAACTTTTCACAATGGTTTAAGAGAGCTCATACAAAAAGGAATTTTAAAACCAAAATTGCCTAATCAATACTGAGTGAATCCTATTCTGTTCTTCAAAGAAGAAAAAGTTGCTTTTATGAAAGAATATCAAATAGAATCATCTTCTACCAAACCGGATATTTCATCCGTTGAACATCAAACAGATCTTGAAGATTTTATAACAAAATAACTTGTATCATTTATCGTACTGTGTATATTGTGGAGCATCTTGATTTAAGCGCGTGAGGGGAAAATAATGTCAAAATCACAAATAAGCAAAGAGGCGCTCGTCCTTTTGCTTTTATGGCTTCGTGGTCCTTTAAGATTGATACTAAGCCTTATAATGATAATGGGGTTTGTGGGATTGTTTACAATTCCTATTATGATATTATCAATAGGTTGGTCAAAAGCACTAATAAACATTACAATTTGTTCCTTTATATTAGATTTTGGCTCTTTCCTTCTAATTTTTTATTATGATAAACTTATAAGATATTTACAATAAACTGTTCACATATTTTTCCATTAACAATACTAATAAAAAACAAAAGATCACGATAATTAAATCTGTATTCCGATATAATTGATGAGATTAATACATATAATTTTTAAAGAGGGGAAAAATGAAAAAATTTATTTTAATATGCTTGGCTCTATTGACTATAGGATTGAATATTACAGGTTGTGGTAAAAGTGAAGAGGAAAAACGTAGAGCCCAACAAGAAGAACAAGCTAAAAAGTTTTTTGAAACAAAATCGCCAGATACAGATCGTGGACATGCATATTAAATAAATACCCCACGACAATAAAATGTGAGTTATCAATCTCTAACTAAAAGAGTATTTTGTGTAACTCACACCTGACAACGTCATTGTACACTTTAACACGTATGAAGACAATCAGTTTTAAAAACTTTGGAAAGGCTTTTCATAACCTATCCGCTTAACGCTAAGTATTTATATAACAAAATACCCATTTATTATCTTTTCTTGTCTTTTTTATAATATTTTCAAATATATATCACTTAAAATACCTTATTATTTTCATCACTTTCTTTTGACTTATCCCCCTATAAGCTTTCTCTTTAATCATGATCTCAAAGCCGCGTGAGAAAAGAACAAGATAGGCCTTTTGGTTATTGATAAGGGGCACACGTGCGCCTAACGATACGCTTTTACAGAATTTCCCAGCCTTTAAAACTTAAGGCTTTTAGCCTTCTCATTTAAATGCAGGTTTGATGTCATGATTTTGGGGTGCGATTATTAAGAGTTTGAGAAGCGAAGAGCTTTTCATTTAAAAAGCAAAACGAAATGACGTATAGCCAAGGAAACGCGCTCTCCCATAGCACTGTAGTAAACAACCTATAAGGATATTTTAAACACAACAAATTTTCATAACGAGCGTTGTCCACCAAGGACTGTGTGGATTATCATTAACTTTTTTCTGATAAGATTTGCAGTAGAATATTGTCTTGATTTTTAAATAGCGCTTGAAAAGACGCTTTATCAATAATGGTCAATATTAATTATGGTCAATGGGATTATAGCTCCCATGATCTCTTCGCCAATCTTCTGGTTGTTGAAATTGGCTCGACCATAAACCGTTTTGTGCTTTTTGAGCAGCAGATTGTAGAGTTTTATAGTCTGCGGGGGATGGAAAATGATGCTGATCTTTTGTCAACACCATCAACCCTTCTGCCAGCCCCAACCGCGCCAGATCAACCCCATCTACAAAACATTGTGCATAATGAACCTGTTGAACGACACGTGCTTGCCGACAAGTAACCTTTTTATCAATTGTTTTTGAAACAAGCCAAGCCGTAACAAAAGCACCGCAAGGCCACTTAACTCCGTTGCGTGAGGCAAATTGTCGTGTTTCACAGCTTTCCACACCATATAAACGGATATCACGGATGATCTTTTTTCTCCACCCATCATCTACAAGCGTAATCATTTTAAAGGTCACACCACTTGTGACCTGTATAGCACCGGAATAGACCGGCACATTTTCTTCATAAAATTGTGATGCGATTGGTTCTGAATGCAACACCACATTTTGTTGGATTGCGTCTTGTTGGTTTGCATAATCAACCAATTGTGACTTCGGATTTTGAACGGGGTTTCCAATTGTCTTTTCTGATCCTTCAAAAAGAGAAAATTGCATAATATTTTCAGTATGTTGACTGAAATAAAAGTATCCTAAAATAATAATACAAATTAAGACAATATATTTAGGCGCTGCTCGAAGATATTTTAAAAGTATCATTTTGAATATTACTATATTTTTTGTTTATTAAATAATAAAAGATTAAATATTATTAATTTATCGATAGAAAAATTTATTTTTTTCATTTATATGATTCCCGATTAATATTTTGAATATTAATTTTGTGATCAACTTAAACATAAAGCGGGGGAATTTTCATGAAAAACATGAATAATTCGTTCATTAATGAACATACCTTACAAAAAACTATTCTATCCAACACCCAAAAGAAATGGTTAACAGCAGCATTGATGCTGTTTATTGCCTTCATGGCACTGAGTGAACCAGCATTTGCTGATGGCGGCTTCGGAAAAATTGAAACTGCTCTTGATAAAATCATTGAAGCTTTAACAGGAAAAATTGCAACATCAATTGCAACCATTGCGGTTGCTGGTATTGGGCTTGCATGGATTGCTGGTTATGTTGAAATGCGTAAAGCTTTCTTTGTTTGTGTTGGCATCGGCATTGTTATGGGTGCAACGCAAATCGTATCAATGTTTTCCCATTAAACTTTGCCTTTCAAAGCCATGAAAGAGAACGACAAGCTAACAGAAGATACGTTATTTCTTGCTTGCACGCGCCCTGCAATGATTGCGGGCGTAACAGTGGAGGCTATGGGATTAAATGGGATAGGAACGATGATATTGTTCATTATGGCAGGCAATATTTTTCTTCTAACCTTTGGTGTGATGCTGCATTTCATATTCAAGGAAATCCTAAAGCATGACCATAACAAATTTCGTATTCTTCTGACATGGCAAAAGACAAGTATTTTTGCCAGAAATTCGAGTCTATGGGGTGGGGGAAGTATTTCTCCATTACGATTAATTCGTAATTATGAGGAATTACAATGAATAGAACAGAGCGCAAACGTGAAAAGCAGCCAGAGGCGATCATTCCTTATGTGCGCCATGTCAACAAGCACATCATTGCGCTGGATTCACGCGCTCTCATGAGCGTTATTAAACTTGAAGGCATTAACTTTGAGACAGCGGATATTATTGATCTGAATGTGCTTCACGAACAGCTCAATAATCTGTTTAAAAACATAGCGGATGAACGGATAGCGCTTTATAGCCATATTATCAGAAAGCGTGAAACGATTTATCCGGATGGGACTTTCAGATCGGCATTTGCCAAGCAATTAGATGATAAATATCGCGACCGGATGATTTCACAGGAGCTTTATCGCAATGAGCTTTATCTTTCTATTTTGTGGAATCCACACGTTGATCAAACGGATAAATTAGTGGAGTTTTTCAAACGTTTAGGCAAAGCCAAGCAAGAAAAGACAGAAGTTGATGCAGAGTCCATTCGCAAGCTTGAAGATATTACCACAGATCTTATTCAAAATTTAGAGCGCTATGGTGCAAGAAGATTGAGTCTTTATGAACATGAAGGCAATATTTATTCGCAGCAAAGTGAGTTTATCCACCAATTGGTGGGAGGTCGTCGTGAACGTATCCCTCTCACATGGGGGACGATAGCTTCGACTGTTTATTCAGACCGTCTCATTTTTGGAAAAGAGATCATAGAAATACGCACCGAGGCGGCACAGCGGTTTGCGGGCATGTTTGGTTGGAAAGAATATCCAGCAAAAACCAGGGTAGGCATGGCGGATGGTTTGCTCACCCTTCCCTTTGAGTTTATTTTCACCCAATCTTTTATTTTCAAGAGCAAAAATGCTGCCAAACAGATTATGGGGCGCAAACAGAATCAAATGGTCAATGCAGGAGATCGAGCAGGTTCACAAATTATGGAACTGGATGATGCGCTTGATGATCTTGAATCCAATCGTTTTGTTTTAGGGGAGCATCATTTATCATTGGCAGTTTTTGCTGATACGCCGCAAGAGTTAGCGGATAATCTTGCCAAAGCGCGTTCTCGTCTTACAGATGGTGGGGCTGTGATTGCGCGGGAAGACTTAGGGTTAGCGGCGGCTTGGTGGGCACAATTGCCTGGCAATTATGCTTATCGCACCCGCTCTGGTGCAATAACAAGCCGCAATTATGCAGCGCTTTCTCCTTTTCATTCTTTTCCGGTTGGGAAAATAGATGGCAATGTGTGGGGACCGGCGGTAGCCTTGATGAAAACCTCTGCTGGTTCACCGTTTTATTTTAACTTTCACTTTGGTGATTTAGGCAATACGTTTGTTTGTGGTCCCTCTGGTTCTGGGAAAACGGTTATTGTTAATTTTCTTTTAGCACAACTTCAAAAGCATGATCCCAATATGGTCTTTTTTGACAAAGATCGGGGCGCAGAACTTTTTGTCAGAGCGGGTGGCGGCACTTATATGCCCTTGAAGAATGGTAGACCGACAGGCATAGCACCGCTAAAAGGCTTAGACTATAACAATCCAGCAGATAGAGTTTTTTTACGCCAATGGATTATAAAGCTTGTTTCTTCTGAAGATCAAAAGATCAGTGAATCAGAAAGACAAGATATTTCTGCTGCTGTTGACCAACTTGCCTTGTTGCCAAAAGAACAACGGACGATCTCCGCCTTACAAATGTTTTTTGACACCACGCACAGGGAGGGGATAGCGGGTCGTTTAGAAAGATGGTGTAAAGGCAATGCCTTAGGGTGGGTTTTTGACAATCCTGATGACGACATTGGCATTGATGCAAAATTTATTGGTTATGACATGACGGATTTTTTAGACAATAATGAAATTCGTCCCCCATTAATGATGTATCTTTTTCATAGGATTTTGTCTCTGATTGATGGGCGTCGTATTATCATTGTCATTGATGAGTTTTGGAAAGCCTTAGAGGATGATTCCTTTAAAGCCTTTGCGCAAGACAGGCTGAAAACTATCCGTAAACAAAATGGTTTGATGTTGTTTGCAACGCAATCTCCCAAAGATGCGATCAATTCGACCATTGCTCACACCATTATAGAGCAATGTCCAACACAAATTTATTTTCCCAATCAAAAGGGCAATCATGGGGATTATGTAGAAGGTTTTAAATTATCGGACAGAGAATTTAACCTGATACAATCAGAATTAAGCCGTGAGTCACGGCGTTTTCTCATCAAACAAGGACAAAGTTCAGTTGTAGCAGAGCTAAATTTACGCGGCTTTGATGATGAAATAGCCATTTTAAGTGGCACCACCAAGAATATTGAACTCCTAGAGACCATTATGGATGAAGTTGGACAATCTCCAGAAAAATGGCTTCCTATTTTTCAAGAAAGGTCAAAGCAATGAAAAAACTTTTATTGGCAACAGCTCTTTGCGCAATTTCTTTTGGTTTAACAACCAATTCATTTGGTTTTGGCGGTATTGTATTTGATCCCAAGGCTTTTGGACAAATGATTAAACAAGTTCAACAAGGCCAACAACAGCTTAACAAGTTGCAAGAACAAATTCAACAAGGTGCACAACAGCTTGAGCAATTAAAGAGCCAACTCGATCAAGCGAAACAGTTATATAACTCCTTAAATGTCAAGCCTGACATTTCGGGATTGAAAGAGATGTTTAACAAGCAAGGGAGCAGTGGCGCCCTTCCTTCAGATTTTAACCACTTTCAACAATCAATGGGCAGTGGTGGCGGCGGTGGCGGTGGCGGCGGCAGCAAAAACACGCAAAAATGGCAAGAAGAACTTAAATACAAAGAGCCCGCGGGGGGCGCAGACTCAAAAGAGGCAGTAGATGCTTTTTACACACAGGAAGTGAAAAAAGCTGAACAGCGCGTAGTAGGACAAGCAGCAAAAGGACAAGACGTCTACGAAGAAGCCAGTGAAACACAAAAAAACATTACCAAGCTTCTTGACGAACTTGGAAGTACTGAAGATGCGGGTAAAATTCAAGGCATTCAAGCACAACTAGAAGCGATACAAGCAAAACTCCAAACACAAGTCCTTCAAATGCAAGCCGCCGCAATGATTCAACAAGCAGAAGAAAAAGCGGCAGAAAGACGTGAAATAGAAGAATTTAAAGCACGAACCAAAGCTTTAGCCCAAAAAATGCGTGGTCAATAAACGAGAAAAAAGAGGGGCTTGAATATGAACAAGATCATCATAACAACATTGCTACTTTGCACAGGGCTCATCACCACTGGATGTGAAAAAACCCACAGCGTAGAAGAACTTAAAAAAAATAAAAAACTGATGGAAGAAGTATTAGTGAAATGTTTGACGTCAGGGGATTTGAATTCGAAAAATTGTAAAAATGCAGAGCAAGCTGAACTTGAAACCCGTAAAAAATGGGGAGGATTTGGCTCAACAAATGACGATAAACAAGATTCTGAAAAGAAACAGGACAATAAATAATGAATAAAGTTCTCATAACAACATTGCTACTTTGCACAGGGCTTATGGCTGCTGGTTGTGAAAAAACCTATAGCGTTGCAGAATTTAAAAAAGATGAAAAATTACGCCTAGAATGGGATGCTAAATGTGGATTTGCAGGAACTTCAAAAAATTGTGAAAACATGCGGTTAGCATTTTTAGAACTTCAGAAAGAATATGAAGCAAAAGCAGCAGAAAGAAGTCGTAAAATTGCAGAAGAAAATCGTAAAAGAGAAGAAGAAGATATAGCTGAAATGAGAGCCAGACTTAAAAAAATGGAAGCTAATACTCAAAAAAAATTAGCTGAACAAAGAGCAAAACGACGTGCTGAGGAAGAACAAGAAGCAAAAGAGCGCGCGGCAGAAGAACAACAAAATAACCATTAAGACATAATGAAGAGCGGAGCATCCCAATGGCAATAGAAACCAACGGTGTATTTACCGAAATAGACAATATGTTGATGGAGCCACTTACAAGGACAATGGATAGCACCATTACACATCGCTATTGCCCTTTAGCTGCTCAACTTAAAGAACCTTACAGACTGTACAATAGATTTATGGCAAGATTATGTCTCTGCCCTAGATTTATCATCACTGGTTATAAAAAACCGATAACACAAGCAGAATTTAAAGATTGTGCTCAAAACTTGTAAAACTGAAAGGAAGAAGGGGAATATCTATGAATAAAGTTCTCATAACAACATTGCTACTTTGCACAGGGCTTATCGCTGCTGGTTGTGAAAAAACCTATAGCGTCGCTGAATTTAAAAAAGATGAAAAATTACGCCTAGAGTGGGATGCTAGATGTGGATTTGCAGGAACTTCAAAAAATTGTGAAAACATGCGGTTAGCATTTTTAGAACTTGATAAGGAACGTCAGGCAAAAGCTAAAGAAATATGGAACGCTACATTTGGGATAAAAGAGCGTGCTGAGGAAGAACAAAAAGCAAAAGAACAAAATAATAATTAAATTATAAAAATACACAACGAATAGCGAAGTATCTCAATGGCAATAGTAACCAAAGGTGTATTTACTTGGATAGATAATACTGTAATGCATTCCCTTACAAAGACAATGGATAGCACCACTACACATCGCTATTGCGCTTTAGCTGCTCAACTTAAAGAGCTTTGTACACTCTATAATAGATTTATGGCAACATTATGTCCGTGCCCTAGATTTATCATCACTGGTTATAAAAAACCGATAACACAAGCATAATTTAAAAATTGTGCTCAAAACTTGTAAAACTGAAAGGAAAAAGGGGAAATATCTATGAATAAAGTTCTCATAACAACATTGCTACTTTGCACAGGGCTTATCGCTGCTGGGTGTGAAAAAACCTATAGCGTCGCTGAATTTAAAAAAAATCCAAAATTATTTGATGAATGGGTCACGAGATGTGGAGGGATAGGAACTTCAAAAAATTGTGAAAACCTAAGAGTAGCAGGCGCTGAACTTGAGAAAGAACGTCAGGCAAAAGTTGAAGAAGAAAATCGCAAAAGAGATGAAGAATTTATGGCTGAACAAAAAGCTTGGATTGAAAAAATGAGAGAAGAGACTAAAAAAAAATTAGCTGAACAAGAAGCAAAGCGACGTGCTGAGGAAGAACAGGAAGCAAAAGAGCGCGCGGCAAAACAACAACAAAATAACCATTAAGACATAATGAAGAGCGGAGCATCTCAATGGCAGTAGAAAGCAAAGGCATATTCACTAAGATAGACAATATGTTGATGGATCCCCTTACAGACGCAATGAGTAAAACCATTGTTAATCTCTCATCAAGCTTAGGTGCTCCGCTTAAACTGTCTTGTACAATCTACATTATATTTATGGGCTACAATATCATCTATGGGCGTTCTTCCATGCCACTGTGGGAGTTTATAGCGACAACTTTCAAACTGGGCATCATTGTTGCACTTGCCACAAACGCTGCTCTTTATAATGAGTGGGTCAGTGGTATATTTTTCCATGATCTGCCGAATGCCATTTCAAATGTCACACAAGGAGCACATGTGGATCGAAATGTATGGGACAATATGATAGGCAAAGCTGGAGCACAGGTTTTGGACGCAGCAAACCAGTACACAGGTCTGACTCAAATGGGGAAATTTATTGCGACATGGATTGCTGGTTTTATCTGCCTAGTTGCTGCTATCTTATTTTGTCTAGTCGGTTTTGTTGTTTCATTATTTGCTAAATTGGGTTTGTTTCTTGTCCTATCAATAGGACCACTCTTCATAAGCCTCTATATGTTTTCCTCAACCAGAAAATTCACAGAAGCATGGTTAGGGCAAGTTGCAAACTTCATCATTTTATATGTGTTAGTCGTGCTGCTTGGTGGTTTATATGTCAAGATTTCAATGAACGTTTTTTCAGAAGGTATTAAAGATATCTTCACTACTTTAATTCAGTTCTTGGTTGTTGGTATTGGTGGTATTCACCTTTTCCTCAGACTCCCTGATATCGCATCAGCTTTAGCCTCTGGGGGAGCCTCCCTTACAGGATCAGGACCAGTCGCTAAAACAACGGCTCAACTAACAGGTAAAGCTGCTAAAGCAACAGCCAACACGATAGCAAAGGGCGTTAAAAAATTAGCATCACTATTAAAAAAGGTCTAAGTTCAAATGCGGGAATTTAAAAAAATTGGGATTATCTTACCATTTCTCTTTCTCAGTGGCTGTGTGTCTTCACCAAACACACTGAAGTCACTCCCAAAGTGTGATGGATATTCTAAACGTCCACTCAACAGATCAATGTGGAATTGGGAAGGGAAAAAACCCACGCCCACACCCATTATCATCAGTAACAACACCCCTTCAACCCTAAAAGAAGGGAAGCTGGAAATGCTTCTGGCACAAAAATTAACGGATGAAGAAATCAAATCTTACAAAAATTGCGGGCAAAAAGCATGAAAGAAAAAGACATAGAACAATACATCGCTGAAGCACGCTCGTTTGATCAAGATCGCATGCTCGCCTCACGCCGCACCACCCGCGTCTCACTTGCCATTGCCGGCATCGCCGTTGCAGTTGCAATAATGTCTTCTCTCGCGGTCATCACCCTCACACCCCTTAAAACCGTGGAACCTTTTGTCATCCGTGTGGACAATTCAACCGGCATCACTGAAGTTGTGGAAGCCTTAAAAGAAGGTCCCACCAATGTCGACGAAGCAATCACACGCTACTTTGCTGCAAAATATGTCCGCTCCCGTGAAGGCTTCACCACAGAAGAAACACAACACAACTTCCAAACCGTCTCCCTCCTCTCTTCTTCAGAAGAACAGGAAAGATTTGCCAGCTGGTATGGAGCAAGAAATCCCCAAAGTCCTCAAATTCTCTATAAACACGCCGCCGTTACAATAACAATAAAATCAATCTCCTTTATCAATGACGATGTTGCCCAAGTGCGTTACTACAGAACCATTCATGACAACGACAACAACAAAGAATTCATCACCCACTGGGTTGCAACACTTACCTTTGAATACATCAATGCCCCTATCTCTGTCCAAAACCGTTTGATAAATCCTCTAGGGTTTATTGTTAGTGAATATAGAACCGATCCGGAAGTGGTCAACTGATCATGACAAAAAAAATTCTTTTTTTCATTCTTAACATCGCTATTACCCTTTCTTTAACGCCTAGCCATGCCAGTATTTTTCCCACTCGTGCGCCAAGCGATAGCCGCATTCGCTTTATCAACTATGATGCCTATAATGTCACAAAAATTATTGGCTCCATACGCTCATCGGTACAAATAGAATTTTCTCCCAATGAAGAAATTGCTCATGTAGCGATTGGCAACAGCGTTGCATGGGAAGTTGCACCAGCGGGTAATATTCTTTTCCTTAAAGCGCGGGAAGTCCAACCCATTACCAATCTCCAAGTCGTCACCACAAAGCTTGATGGCTCAAAGCGCTCCTATCAATTTGAACTGATGGTCAAAGATGGAGAAATTTCCTCTGGACAAGAAACATATTTCCTTGTGAAATTTCGCTACCCACAAGAAGAAGCAGAACAAAGAAGACTCGCAGCCCTTATGCGACAAGAAAAACAACAAGCCCAGCGTATCGATAATGTCTTCAACGCTTCTGAAACCTACGGACCTCGCAATTGGGCTTACACCGCTCAAGGCTCTATCACTCTTGAACCCTCCTCCGTTTATGACAATGGCAAAACAACAACATTTACATTTCCAGACAACCAAGAAATCCCTGCCATTTACATTGTCAGCAATGACGGTACAGAATCGCTGGTTCCCAAAACCACGAGAGGCAACATGGTGATTGTCCATGCCATTAGCGCACGCTTCACCCTAAGACAGGGAAAAAACGTCCTATGCGTCTTTAACGAAGCCTATCAACCAAAAGGCACAAATCCAAATACCGGAACAACCTCACCATCTGTTGAACGTAAAATTGCATCAGATCTTTAAATAAGCGGGAATTGAAGGGGACAACACATGAGTGATAAACCAATCATCGAAGATCGCGGATCTATTGGGGATGGCAAAAACAATAGCGCCAAAAGCGCTGGCAAAAAAATAGTTGTCGCAATAGCCTGTATAGGAATCTGCGGCTATGTGCTCTGGAACATCTTAGCCACCCCCACAGAACAAAAAGACACCGCAAAAGCTCATAAAAAACAAGAAAAAAGCTTTCACAATTCCCTCGCCCCTTTAGAGCTCGCGCCCTCTGACCCGCGTGCAAACATAGCGCCAATAACCTTACCACCCCCACAACCACTCGCACAAGAACCCAAAAAAGATGACCCATTACTTGATGCCGCAAGACGTGCCCCTGTTTTAGCTTTTGCCAAAGGCTCTAAATCTCAATTAAAAGACATCGTCAACACGACTCTCAACCCCTTTGAAAAATTCCATGCCCTTGAAAATCTCGCGAATGCGCAAAATTCTCCTGCCCTTCAAGACACACAAAATTTTGCAACCCTATTAAAGCCTACCAAAACAGAAGAAGCAAAAGCAAAAGCAAAACTCATCGGCAATAGAAACTTTATCATCGCCATGGGAACCTCTATTCCCTGTATCTTAGAAACCGCATTAAACAGTGAGCAACCAGGCTTTGCAAGCTGCATCATCAACCGTGATATCCTCTCTGACAATGGGCGCGTTGTTTTGCTTGATAAAGGAACCCAAGTGATTGGCGAATACCGCGGAGGGATAAAACAAGGTCAATCTCGCCTCTTTGTACTCTGGACAAGAGCAAAAACCCCAACCGGTGTCATCATCGACCTTGCCTCACCCGCAACCGACAGTTTAGGCAGAGCCGGTTTTGATGGCAACATCAACACCCATTGGTGGGAACGCTTTGGCTCTTCCCTTTTACTCACCGTTATTGATGGTGCCACAACAGTTTTAACAAATAAAATAGTAGGCAATTCCAATAAAGAAGGTTCAAACAACTCTGGAGGCGGCGGTTTTGAAGGCGCAAACAACACTGGAAAAGAGGCCGCCAGTATTGCTCTTGAAAATCAAATCAACATCCCTCCTACCTTAGAAAAATTTCAAGGCGAACTGGTCAACATCTTTGTAGCAAAAGATCTCGATTTTTCCTCTGTCTATAAACTAGTCGTAAAGAGCAAAAGAAACCGCTCTACTCCCGGCTATTCCTTTTTTCATTAAGCCAATAAAGTCACATTATGCCATCAGCAAAAAATGCAGAACGCGCCTCCATCGTTTTAACAAAATTAAAGATCTTAGATGACTTCCTCAATGATGACAATTTATTTGAAATTGTTATCAATCGCCCTGGCGAAGTAATCGTTGAGGGTCCCAATGGTTGGCAAACCCACATCTTAAAAGAGCTAACCTACAGCGAACTAGAAGGGATTGCAAAAGTTGTTGCTGCCTACACAACACAAAAAATCAGTGTAGAAAACCCCGTTCTCTCCGCAACACTGCCAAACAACGAACGCATACAAATTGTTATGCCTCCAGCAGTTGCAGCCAATACCATTAGCATGACCATTCGTAAACCTTCATCACGCACTTTTTCTCTTGAAAGTTTACATGAAAACAATCTTTTTTCTGTTGCCCAAAACACCAGTTTCACACCCACGCAACAAATGACAGAACGATTATCCGAACTCTCTGACACAGACAAAGAGCTAACAGATCTCTTTATCGCCAAAGACTTTTGCACCTTTTTAGAAAAAGCCGTTATTACACAACAAAATATCTTAATATCGGGCAAAACCGGTTCTGGTAAAACAACCCTCTCTAAAGCTTTGATTGCAAAAATCCCTGACTATGAACGAATTCTCACCATTGAAGACACGCCAGAACTTGTCGTTCCGCACGCCAACAAAGTGCAGCTCTTTTATTCAAAAGATAATCAAGGCTTAGCAAAAGCAGGCGCAAAAGAACTGCTTGAATCAGGATTACGCATGCGCCCCGACAGAATCCTTCTACAAGAGCTGCGTGATGGTACAGCCTTTTACTATATCCGTAATGTCAATTCTGGTCACCCCGGCTCCATTACCACCGTCCACGCCTCAACAGCACTTGCAGCCTTTGAACAAATGACCCTTTTAGTCAAAGAAAGTGACGGTGGTGGTAATTTAGCACGCGATGATATCCGCGGCTTATTAATCTCGATGATAGATGTCATCATCCAATGTAAACGCCTTGAAGGAAAATTTCGTGTAACAGAAATCTATTACGACCCTTTCAAACGCCGTGATGCTTTTTAAAAAAACGCCACCCTCACACCCTTTTTTATAAGCAAAAACTATACCAATAGAGCTTTCTTAAAAACACGATTATAAGCCGCGGATATCATCGCGTGCTAAATTACCACCATAGCTTCAAGTTCAGTGTCAATAATCGAAAACAACAAGTAAAAAGAAGTAAAAATATCATCCCCATTCCCAATCACGAATGCGCCCCACAGGAAAACCAAAACGTGCCGAAAATGATATCTATAACCCTATATTTTTTCTGATTTTTTTTGACATCAATATTTGCAGGAATATCGATACAAAATTTAGTATCCGCTTCACCTTTAGCTTCAGACAAAAGCTTCACAAACACCTTTTAATATACGAGGTCCTGCTTTATGTGCCTTATCCATTATTATTCTTTTCGATATTCATCAAGGCGCAGTATAAAATTTTCTTCAACGCATTCCTCTCTGATTTTGTCAAATTACCTCAAGATGATTGACTGTAAATATCTTCGATCAACACCGGAATATTTTAACCACCAAAAAAGGGTATAACCTTATATCCCCCACTTTTACTCTTATGCTTTTAAACCTAACTTTCCTTGGCTTCACCTCATTCCTTGCATAAAACCACCAACATCTGAATGAGTAGCAATAAAAGAAACAATATCAAATAATTATTCAGGCGATATGCCTTCTTCTTTCACAGAAGTTCAATAAGCTGCCATTTCAATCACGGTTTGCATACATCATTCAATATACGGAAACACCCATAACGATAATGATGTAAATGAAAAGCTAACTTGAAGTGAATGATCAGAAATATCAAATATCCAAATGACAAAACAAATCTTACCTATCTTCAGCTATATCTCTTTACCCTTGTCACTTCTCTTAACTCTTATCACTTTTCTCAAAAGTTTTAAGCGTTTTCGCATGAGGAATATACATATCAAACGGCAATCCTCTTTCATCAACAACTTTAGCTAAAGAAATTCGTATGAAATCAGACACCGTAAGTCCTAAACTTGCTAATATTTCACCGGATTTTTTTTAACGCCCTATCTATGCAGGCACATACAACATCTTTTGTCACACCCATATTAAACACCTCCTTTGATTACCTCTCTTTTACCGTATGGCTTAATAGGGCTTATACAGCATAAGGCTTTATCCTTGCCCTTACCGTATCATATCTATTGATCTTGCACGCGCTATTGCGTTGATTTTCTCCTGTTGTCTCTGTTGCAAAAACTTAACTGCCATTTGAAACTCTTTTATGCGTTCTTTATTATAAGACTGTTCTTTGGGGATTGCTTTTGATAAATCAAAACCATATTTATGAATGGCATCATGTCCAAAACGTTTATCTAAAACACTTTGTAGCTTTAAAAACTCTTGATTAACCTGCTCTGGTATCTTTGAATAACTATCACAACCAGCTTCAACATTTTTCATAAAAGTCACTGCTTCTTGTGAAAGTGACGGAACCTCAACTTTTAACTGTTCACGCTCCCGTGTAACACTAACCATCAGCGTCTCATAAGAATTCTCATAAAAGGATTGAAGCAGTTTAATAGAAGAAATAGCAAGAGGAACATGATAAAGCGCTTCTTTTCGTTCTTTTCCTGTAGCCTTCAATTTATCGATAAAACGATCTGACCCACGCAGTTCGCCTGCTCTATCAGGTGCCCTATCCAAAATATCAGGAAGTTTATCGCCTTTACCTGCTAAAATCGTTTGCTCAATCCTAAACGCAGCCTCTTGTGGATCTCTATAAATAAATGCTAAACGACTGTTTAACTCCTTAAACATATTAACATAAGATTTTTTATTTCTAAGGGCGCTTAACACCTTCTGTTCTAGATTAGAGTTATCCGTATAAGCAGCAAGGTATGGCTCTCGTTCTGTTGCTTTTGCAACAACATTCAAATCATTTTGTAATTGTTCTAGTTCTTCTTTTTGACGTTTAGCAAAACTTGTCTTTTCTCTATCCCAAGGAGTTTCAATCTTCTCTTTTTGTTGTTCCAAGCACTCTTTATTAAGATCAACGCCAAAAGC
This sequence comes from Bartonella sp. AP36NXGY, assembly GCF_042195865.1. NCBI lineage: Bacteria > Pseudomonadati > Pseudomonadota > Alphaproteobacteria > Hyphomicrobiales > Bartonellaceae > Bartonella > Bartonella sp. AP36NXGY. Next base: position 53,025 of record NZ_JBHIPD010000003.1, read on the forward strand.
AATATTTTTGCCAATACCTTGAGAAACATCATCCCTTTTATTTTCTGTAAACTTGATAAGGTTCTTATAGATGAGTGCAGATAGATATTCTGAATTACCAAAATGTGCTTCAATTGACGCACGTGTCATTTCTTGTCGCTCAATACCCTTCCAGTTGATATGATAACCAGCTTCACGAGCAAGTTGCACCATAAATTCGCGCTGAGTACGCCCATTCCCCTCTCGAAACGGATGCAACGCATTCAACTCGCCCATGTAATATCCAGCCCTTTGGCTAAAGTCATAAGCACCAAGACCACGCAGATACTGTTCTTTTGCAAGCTTTTGCGTAATCTTCGGTGCATAACTTTCAATCTGATTATAACTAGCAAACATACTATTGCCTTTGGCAATATCCACTAAACGAACTTGTCCCGCCCATTCATATATGTCACCAAACAGTCTTCTATGAATCTCTTTCATGTAATTCAGATCAAACTTACCACCAATAGGAGTATGTACAAATTCGAAAGATTTTACATAAGAAATCGTAGATTCTACACGTTGCAGTGTGGCTTTGTCTTTAATACCAAGCCGATTATACATCACACCAGTTTCAGGATCAGTATAAGAATCACCGCTCCCCTTATACTTCTCCACGTTTTACCCTCTCCATATAATCTTTGAGGATATCACTTGTTTCAAGCTCTCCAATAATAACACGCTCCATTTGTGCAACAACCAGCGGATCTGGCTCTAATCCCTCTAAACGTTGGCTTGCCAATGCATTTTCAGCATAGAGGCGACGCAGCTTAAGTTCCTCTTCACTCAACATATTAAAACCCTCATTTGCTTACATTTATTATAGCCAAACAGACTATAGAAACAAGATTTTATTCCTTGTCTTACCCGCGTTACATCTTTTGACCTTGTACGCTCATACGCATGATTTAGCTCTTGTATACGTTTCTGTTGCAAAAACTTAACTGCCATTTGAAACTCTTTTATGCAATCTTGATCATGGGACTGTTGTTAAGGATTTTTTTTTGATAGATCATAATTTGTTTGCATAGCAAGCCAAGCACGTGCTGTGCTTACACCAGACATTTCAAGCCTAATAGCAAGATTAGCACTCATAGCGGCTTTTCCATTTAAAACTCTAGAAAGTGCTACACGAGATATACCAAGCTACTCTGCTGCTTCATTAACGGATAAACCAAGCTCTTTGATCACATCTTCTCGCAATAATTCACCGAGATGTGAAGGATTCTTCATCATTGTTTAGACCTGCTTTTTGATGACAATCCAGATAATCAACCATTTCCACATCTATGCTATCAAAGCGAAATATTACGCAACAATTTCCATTTACAGTAATTGACTAATAATCCTTGAAATCACCCTTTAGCAGATGTAATTAAAAGGATGGATAACTCAAATCTTTTGGCGATACATCTCCTTCAAGAGCACTTAGAATACGCTTTAATTTTTGAGCATGGGCGGTTCTAATCCCTTCAGTCGTACCAGTATTATAGAAGGCTTCAATCCTTTTATGTTTAAATCTTAAAATTGTAAATGAATATAGAGTGTACCCTTCCAAGATACAAAAAATGTTCATTATTTTTACATCACACGGCTTTTTTTACTTTATAAACATTAGAACTGTCGTGAAAAAATTGCTCATTCTCATCTCTTTCTCATTATTCTACTAATTATTGGAAAAGTATAAGTTCATAATTAGGAGGAGCTAAACGTAATAGGAGCGTATCATATCTCCAATTGGCAGCGGCACTTAGAAACATCAAGATGATATAACCACAATGACCATTGCTGTTTGATGTTCATGAGGCGCTGCACCCGCTGTATATCGAGTAAAAAGAATGAATAACACTAATAACCCCCTACAAACTCTGTTAAACTAATAACCGGTTTACGAATAAGTAAAAGAAAAAGGAAAATCAAAAAAAGGCATATTTTTCATATTTTACGAACTATAGAGAAATCTATACGCATTGTAGTTATTAGAATTAGACTTTTCCCTTTTTTATTTAATTTGTTCGTAGATAGAGTATCCATTACCGTTATTACATCACTAACAGAGTTAATAATCATACCTTTTGTAATTGCCAAAATCCCGCATTAAAATCAGACCTTTATTCAAAGATGATCTGATAATTTTCTCAAAAAATTCAAGATTCCTCAAGTGCAGTCCCCATGCGTACATCATGATGAATAATAATATCCATCAACTCTGTCACGACAGTGTCCAATACTTCTCGTGCATCGCCTTCAGCCATAAGGCGGATAACCGGCTCCGTTCCAGAAGCGCGGATCACCAGCCGTGCCTCTTTTCCCAACCGCTTCTCTGCTTGATCAATGGCCGCTTTGACGGGATTTTTTTTCAAGATATTTTTATTTTTAATCGTTACATTTTTTAAAATTTGCGGTACAGGTTCAAACCGTTTACACAATTGGCTCATAGGGCTTTGACTTTCCTTCATACAAGCTAAAATCTGCAATGCAGCCACCAAGCCATCACCCGTGGTACCAAAATCACTAAGCACGATATGGCCAGAAGCCTCACCACCAACATTATATCCCTTTTGGCGCATGGCATCGACAACATAACGATCTCCAACTTTTGTCCTTACAAGGTGCAACCCTTTGCTATTCAAGAAACGCTCTAGTCCAAGATTTGACATAATCGTTGTGACAACACCATTGCACCGTAATCGTCCCATTTTATGCCAATTTTCAGCAATTACAGCAATCAACTGATCTCCATCAACCGTTTGTGCTTTTTCATCCACAATGAGAACACGATCTCCATCTCCATCAAGAGCAATCCCCACATCAGCACGCACTTCATGCACTTTTCGTTTTAAAGAGCTTAAATCGGTTGATCCACATTTTTGATTAATATTGGTCCCATTGGGTTCATCATGAATAGCAAAAACCTCAGCCCCCAATTCCCATAAAGCACGGGGAGCCGCTTTATAAGCAGCCCCATTGGCACAATCCACAACAATACGCACAGTATCTAAGCGAACATCACGCGGCAAAGTTCGTTTGGCATATTCAATATAACGATAAATATCCCCCTCAACCCGTTTTGCATAACCAATTTCGGCAGAACTTGCTAAAGATTTTGAAAGATCTGTATCGATCAATTGTTCAATTTTGGCTTCCATATCATCTGAAAGTTTAAAACCATCAGGACCAAAAAGTTTAATTCCATTATCATAGAACGGATTATGAGAAGCAGAAATCATCACCCCAAGATCCGCTCGCAAAGAGCGGCAAAGCATTGCAACAGCAGGGGTTGGCACTGGACCCAATAAAAAAGCTTCCATCCCCGCAGCAGTCAATCCTGAAACCAAAGCGTTTTCCAACATATAACCAGATAATCGTGTATCCTTGCCAATCACCACACGATGAGATTGATGTTGTGAGCGAAATAAAACCCCTACAGCCATCCCCACCTTCATGGCAAAATCGGGTGTCATAGGAAATGAATTGGCTTTCCCCCGAATTCCATCTGTACCAAAATATTTTTGCACCATGCCTCTTTCCTTTAATATATAATTCTTCCCTTGGCTTTTCCTTAAACCCCTAACAAGCCCCCTTGGTACAATAGTCCCCCCGCTCCCCGTATAAAATCAGATCATTGATCTAAACCTTCATGCATTTAAACAATCAAGCCCCCTATTCACCATCTACACATCTAAACCACTCTCAAGCAATTATGTTTACACCCTTCCACATAAAAGCAATATTATCTCCTCAAAATGCTCTATACACCCCTTTAATACAACCAACGGATAATCTCACACACTTGCTAAATCCGTAAAGAAACCCAGCACCAAACCTCATACCCTACAAAATCAGCAAGGAAATCTATCGCCTAACCTCACAACCCTACCACATTAGAAAAGCAACAGTCCACCTCGCCTTGTAGCATGCTAAAGCCGTCATAATACAACGGCTTTGCTTAATTTTTTGCTTCCATATTTTTGCAAATATTACAAGAAAGGCGCAAACAAAACTTGCGCCTTTCTCAAAAAAATTAGAAGTTTTCCTAAAACATCGTCACTCAAGCGATATTAAATAATTCTTATTTTTCTTTATCATGTCCCGCAGTATTGGACTTCTTTTCAGCATTACTTTTAGAGCGGTTGACTGATTTTGTGGTGCCTTTTGTGCTTTGCGCTTTTTTCTCAGTCTCATCCGATTGCACTTCTTTAGACTGAGCCTCCTTAGGCTCAACATTACCGGATTTTGCTGTTTTTTTCCCAACAGCTGCCTCTGCTTTGCCTACCTCGCCTTTATCTGTCTCTGCTTTATGAAGCACTGTTTTAGGGGCTGCTTCAGCGCTTTTTTCATCTACCACTGTTGTCTCTGTCTTCATTTTTCCAGTTTTTGGAACAGAAGACCCCCGTGGCGCAGCACCCTCATCTTTCTGTGTGCGTGAAGGAGGCTTTCCTGCAATAACTTCGTTAATTTCAGCTCCCGTTAAAGTCTCATATTCCAACAAACCTTGTGCCAAAGCAAACCATTCTTTTCTTTTTGTTTTCAAAATGTTTGTCGCATTTTTATAGGCATCATCAATAAGCTTACGCACTTCCATATCAATCATGCGCGCTGTTTCTTCAGAGACATTTTGTGTTCGCGCAACAGAATGACCCAAAAAGACTTCATCTTGGTTATCGCCATAAGCTACATTTCCAAGCAGATCAGAAAATCCCCACCGTGTGATCATCGCGCGAGCTAATTTCGTTGCTTGTTCAATATCAGAAGAAGCACCAGATGTGATATTTTCCTTTCCAAACTTTAATTCTTCAGCCACACGTCCACCCATCATAATGGCCAGACGAGAAATCATCCACCGATAACTCATAGAATAGCGATCGCCTTCAGGCAATTGCATCACCATTCCCAATGCTCTTCCCCTTGGAACGATTGTTGCTTTGTGGACAGGATCAGCAACCGGCACATTAAGAGCCACAATAGCATGTCCTGCTTCATGATAGGCAGTGAGTTCTTTTTCCTCTTGTGTCATAGCGGTTGAACGACGTTCCGCCCCCATCATCACCTTATCTTTGGCATCTTCGAATTCTTGCATCGTGACAACTCTTTTATTACGGCTTGCAGCCATAAGAGCAGCTTCATTGACCAGATTCATCAGGTCCGCACCGGAAAATCCTGGTGTTCCCCTTGCCAAAATTTTCAAATCAACGTTAGGCGCTAAAGGCACGTTGCGCACATGCACTTTCAAGATTTGTTCACGCCCAGAAACATCAGGGTTTGGCACAACAACTTGTCGGTCGAAGCGCCCTGGTCTTAACAAAGCGGGATCAAGCACATCGGGACGGTTTGTTGCAGCAATAAGAATAATACTTTCATTGGGCTCAAACCCATCCATTTCGACAAGCAACTGGTTTAAGGTCTGTTCACGTTCATCGTTTCCACCGCCAAGACCAGCCCCCCGATGGCGCCCAACAGCATCGATTTCATCAATAAAGATAATACAAGGTGCATTTTTTTTAGCCTGTTCGAACATATCGCGCACACGGCTTGCCCCAACACCAACAAACATTTCAACAAAATCAGACCCTGAAATGGTAAAGAATGGCACATTGGCTTCACCGGCCACAGAACGTGCTAGCAAAGTTTTACCGGTTCCTGGAGGACCAACAAGCAAAACACCGCGTGGGATACGCCCCCCTAAGCGTTGAAATTTTTGTGGTTCGCGTAAAAATTCAACAATTTCTTGAAGATCTTGCTTTGCTTCTTCAACGCCAGCAACATCTTTAAAGGTAATACGTCCTTGCGCTTCATTAAGCAATCTTGCTTTCGATTTCCCAAATCCCATTGCACCGCGTGATCCATTTTGCATTTGCCGCATAAAAAAGACCCACGCCCCCACGATAATAATAACAGGTAACAAGGAAAAGAGGAGATTGAGGAAAATGCTATTTCCAGAGCTTTCAGGAATAGCTTTAACATTGACGTTTTTACTTTCCAATTTTTGTATCAAACCTGGATCGCGAGGAGCATAGGTTGAAATAGCTCTATGTTCAATGGTTTTTCCTGTTAATTTTTGACCTTGAATGGTCACAGATTTCAACTCATTATTCTCAACTTTTTGCAAAAATTCAGAATAGGAGACTTCTCCACCACCAGAACGTTGGCTATCTCCATTAAAGAGAGAAAACGACACAATCAAAATCAATGCAATAACTCCCCAAATAAGGAGAGAGCGGTAATTGGAATTCATATTCAGCCCACTTAATCAAATATAGATTTCAAACAGTTCCCCTTAACATATAACCTTGTCAGCCCCTTGCCAAGGGATGAGAAGCTGTTTATTTTCTTTTAGAGTAATTTTCCTTTATCTTTTCACCTCAATATTAAAAAAAGGTTCCACAACATTCACCAAGGCTGCATCTTCTCGTGAGGAAAGCCAATCGAAAGGTGCCATAATTCGCTTGACGATAACATGTTTATGAACAACTGCTTGAGAAATCAACTCTGGAATATCATACCCTTTATGATTTGAGATCATCAGCAGCGATTGTAAAGAGGGAAAATGAGGCTTTTCAAGCTCAAAATCGCTATTTTTTAATAAAAATTTCAGCTGTTCTAAATTTGCGGCTCCAACCTTTATAGCCTCATATCCATGATTTGTGATATGATAGCGCCCATCCCATATAAAAGTTTTATCTGGCTCAACAATAGCCTCTTTCATATTTCGCCCTTCACGCCACAAAGAAATTCCCTGCTTGTTATATTCAATAACAGAGCCCGCATAAGTAAAACGCCGCTTTTCTGGAGAATCAAGACAGAGTTTTTGAACAAGCATGCTTAATTTCTGATTGGGGAGCAAATAAAATCCCCCTCCCATCAGCACAGCAAAGAGCCCCACCACAAAAGGAAAACTGGAATGTTTCTGTAAAAACAGCGCAGGCTTTTCTATGAAACAACGCCCATGTTGGACAGTAATATCCAGCGCTAAGATCAAATCAGCAATATTTTTAGCTTGTTGACGACGCTGCAATGCGGCTTCATTTATTTTTTGAGCAATATAAGCCAATTTTTGTGGAGAAAGAGATTGACGCACGCGCACACGTTCAAAATTGCGATCTTCATTGGTTGGATCATCAATCCATGTTTGTCCTTGTAAGCGTAAATAATTCCGTAATGTTTGGCGTTTTACACCAAGGAGTGGCCGAATCAAACGCACTTTTCTATGCAACAGCGCCTCACGCGGAATACAGGATAAACCACGTTCATAGAGGGGACCATAGTTTTTTTCGGCAATATTTTTTCTTGTTTTTCTGGTATGATCCTCATCACGTATACCCTCGGCTTCACCACGCAAAATACCAGCAAAACCACTGGCATAAACCTCATCGCGCATGGCAACAGCTTCACTATATAAAGCACCTCTATTCTTTTGGAGACGTTGATACCGCATTTGATAGGTCTCAACCTGATCATTGAGTGTATGCCCCGTCATAATAAGTGATGCGCCTTGTTTTTGTGCTTCTTTAACCAAGAGATCATAGCGTGCAACACGCGCGCTGGAAGCAATATGCGTCTTTGGCTTTTCGCCTTCCCATCGCACAGTGATATGTTGAATATCATGGACACGACAAATTTTCGCAACAGTTTCTGCCTCACGCATCGATTCTTTACGCAATTGATGATCAACCGTGACAACAATCATTTCTGGAGGAAATACGAGTGTTTCCAAATGCTCTTTGACCAAAAACATCAAAGCCAAAGAATCACTTCCCCCTGAGACGGCAAGAATCAACTTCTGACATTGAATAAAATCCGATGTTTTAAAGAGATTTCTTGCCAGTCTAACGCACACCGAAAACGACCTCGCTGTTTATTTTGCAGGTTTACAAAAAACAGATGCTAATGTTTGTTGACGTTTTGATTTTTTCACAAAATGAGCACAATCGTCTTTATTTGGCTCAAGAGCGACCATACTTCTTGCTAATTTCAGTAAAATCTCGGAGGTATAGAGCTTCTTTTTATCTGCATACCATGCGGTAAGATAAACTTGTGCTGCTTCATGATAGCGTTTTTGCCCCAACAAAGATTCGGCCAACCAAAATAAAGCATCATCACTCAAAGGATCTTTTTTGTAACGATTTTGAAAAGCGCAAAAGCTTTTTTCAGCATCAACATAGTTAGCAGAACGAATAAAATCATACCCTTCCTTATACAAAGCTTTAGAAGAAGAAAGATTGTCACTCTGATGTGCTTCAATTGGAGCACTTACTTCATGCGCTTTGTTAAAAGGTTGACTGTTTTCATGGTCATGGCTCTCCACCTTAGCTTCCACAGCAGCAACCTTTGTCTGGTCACCTGTACTATAGTCCTGCTCCATCTCTTCTTTTACAGTCTGAGATTTTTCATCTACAGCAGACTTTTCAAAAGAACAAGAATAAACAGAAGAGGCTTCTGTATCAAAAAGCTCGTGAAACTGCTTGTTAACATTTTTTAAACTGTTATGCTCAAGCACCATTCGTATCTTATGCAAAAGCTTATCTAAATCATAATCTTTAAATAAAGCCTGTTGATTCTCTAAAATAATCCCTTGGTGCTCTGCAACACTAGTAGCTTTTTCCACCACATCAGATGCTGCTTTATCAGCTGCTTCAGGTGCTTCTTTCACTGCATCAACAGCCTTATTAACAGCGTCAGTGGCTTTTTCCTCCACATCAGATGCTGCTTTATCAGCTGCTTCAGGTGCTTCTTTCACTGCATCAACAGCCTTATTAACAGCGTCAGTGGCTTTTTCCTCCACATCAGATGCTGCTTTATCAGCTGCTTCAGGTGCTTCTTTCACTGCATCGACAGCCTTATTAACAGCGTCAGTGGCTTTTTCCTCCACATCAGATGCTGCTTTATCGGCTGCTTCAGGTGCTTTCTTCACTGCATCGACAGCCTTATCAACAGCGTCAGTGGCTTTTTCCTCCACATCAGATGCTGCTTTATCAGCTGCTTCAGGTGCTTCCTTCACAGCATCAACAGCCTTATTAACAACGTCAGTGGCTTTTTCTATCACATCAGATGCTGCTTTATCAGCTGCGTCAGGTGCTTCCTTCACAGCATCAACAGCCTTATCAACAGCGTCAGTGGCTTTTTCCGCCGCATCAGATGCTGCTTTATCGGCTGCTTCAGGCGCTTTCTTCACTGCATCAACAGCCTTATCAACAGCGTCAGTGGCTTTTTCCGCCGCATCAGATGCTGCTTTATCGGCTGCTTCAGGTGCTTTCTTCACTGCATCAGTTGCCTTATCAACAGCGTCAGTGGCTTTTTCTATCACATCAGATGCTGCTTTATCGACTGCTTCAGGCGCTTCTTTAACAGCATCAACAGCCTTATCAACAGCGTCAGTGGCTTTTTCCGCCGCATCAGATGCTGCTTTATCGGCTGCTTCAGGTGCTTTCTTCACTGCATCAGTTGCCTTATCAACAGCGTCAGTGGCTTTTTCTATCACATCAGATGCTGCTTTATCGGCTGCTTCAGGCGCTTCTTTAACAGCATCAACAGCCTTATCAACAGCGTCAGTGGCTTTTTCCAACACATCAGATGCTGCTTTATCGGCTGCATCAGGTGCTTTCTTCACGTCATCAGTTGCCTTATCAACTGCATCAACTTTATCCGTATCATGTGCAGGATATTCGGAAGCCTTTCGTGCCGCACTTTGAACAAGTGAAGTAGAACAAGCTATGAAAACCCCCATATAAAAGAGTGTTTTCCAATTGATTTTACGATACATTCTTTTTTCCCCTTAAGAGCTTATTAAATAGTTGAAACAAACAATCTTCTTTTTAATGACTATTCATGTCATTCAACGTTGTCACAGCACGTCGATTTTGATTCCAACAGGAAATATCATCACATACTGCTACAGGTCTTTCTTTTCCGTAAGAAATTGTTTGAATCCGTTGTGCGGACACACCAAGAGACACCAAATAGTTTCGCACAGCAACAGCACGGCGCTGTCCAAGTGCCAAGTTATATTCACGTGTTCCCCTCTCATCAGCATGACCTTCGATCATAATAGAATAATAAGGATAATGAAGCAACCATTCTGCTTGGCGCGTTAAAATACGTTCAGCATCAGCATCAAGTGAAGAAGAATCGAGACCAAAAAACACGCGATCACCCACATTAACCGTAAATTCTTGTCCTGAGCCTGGTGACACCTGATTCAAACCAGCATCATTCATATAAGCGCCATTCATACCGTTAAGTGCACCAACATTTTTTTTGCCACACCCACCCAGGCATAGTGAGAAAAGAAAGAGGATAGCTAAGGAATGAGAGATGGTTTTTTTGGTAGAGCGCATAGTCCGTTTCTCCTTGAATTTCGTAAAGAAGGGTCAATTCTTAAAAATATTTTTAAGAATAACCGTTAATTCCTAATGAAGAAGAAATTTTTTCTGTTTTTTCGTCCTCATTTTTACTTTTAAGTCTCTGCCAATTTTTCTTCTCCTCAGCCATTCCTCTAACATTTCCATAAGAAATGTTTTCCTTATGCGTCATGGCTTTTTATGCATCATCTTGATCTTGACGATTTTTTTGCAGCGCGTTCAGCTTTGCAAAAACTTTATCAGCATCAAAAGTCTTATGCAGATTTTCTTCACTCTCATTTTCCTCTAGAGCAGCGTTTTCCGTCACAGAAGCGGGAAGCAACGACCTATCTTCTTCTGCTGCAACAGGACGATTTTTCGCCGCACGCTGGAGCTCAAAATCTAAATCGATTTGCGAACACAAACCAAGTCCTACAGGATCAAGAGGAACCAAATTTGCACTATTCCAATGGGTTCTAAGGCGGATTTGTTCAATTGTCGCTTTTGTTGTCCCAATCAACCGTGCAATTTGCGCATCTTTCAACTCGGGATGGTTCGTAACCAACCATAGGATACCATTGGGACGATCTTGGCGTCGAGAAAGAGGGATATAGCGCGCCCCTTTACGTTTTTTTTCAGGAATATGCACCCTCGATTGAGAAATTTTCAATCGTGCGTTTTGATCAGCCTCCACCCGTGCAATTTCACTGCGCGTCAATTGCCCAGAACTAATCGGATCTAAACCTTTAATACCATAAGCCGCATCACCATCGGCAATAGCTTTTACTTCCAAGACATGCAATTTACAAAATTCTGCAATCTGATCAAAAGAAAGAGCTGTATTATCAACCAACCAAACAGCTGTTGCTTTGGGCATCAAAAGTTGCGTTGCCATTTTTATAAATCCTCTTCTGCGCCTCTTCTATGAGGCAGGTTACCGCCCACTCAAGAGCACTGGAACTTTTTTATATGTTTAGGTCTCTCCAACCACTCCTAAAACAAAGCGCGGCATGGAATAAACCATTTTGCTATGAGATTACATTCTGTTATAGCGTTATTTTTGCTCAACGACAAGAGATCTCTCTTGTAATGATCCTCAACTAAGGTGTCTTTACCTTTAAGATGAATTTTCTTATAAAGGGTTTATTCGATTATTTCACCTCATGCTGTGGCACATTTATTCTGGTGGGATGCATGCTTTATCGCCTTAAATTCTAAGAAGTATCCAACTGGAAAGAAAGCCCTCAAATAGGAAGGAAAACTATGGCAGGCCATTCACAATTTAAAAATATTATGCACCGTAAAGGGCGTCAAGATGCAATGCGCTCGAAAATATTTTCTAAGCTTGCACGCGAAATCACCGTAGCAGCAAAACAAGGTGCTCCTGATCCAGCCATGAATCCACGTTTAAGGCTGGCTGTTCAAAATGCCAAAGCACAATCGATGCCGAAAGATAATATTGAACGCGCAATTAAAAAAGCGTCAGGCGCCGATGTCGAAAATTATGATGAAGTACGCTATGAGGGCTATGGACCAGGCGGCGTTGCCGTCATTGTTGAAGCTTTAACTGATAACCGCAACCGCACCGCTTCAAATGTGCGCGCCGCCTTCACAAAATCAGGAGGAGCCTTAGGGGAAACAGGATCGGTCAGTTTCATGTTTAATCGGATTGGTGAAATAGTCTATAAGCCAGAAGCAGGAACAGCCGATAACATCATGGATGCAGCAATTGAAGCCGGTGCCGAAGATGTGCAATCAGAAGAAACCGGACATCATATTACCTGCGCATTTGAAGATATTGGTGAAGTTTCCAAAACACTTGAAGCAAAACTTGGTGAAGCAGAATCGATTAAAACGATTTGGAAAGCCACCACCCTTGCACCAATAGATGAAGAAAAAGCTTTGTCTGTTTTACGACTAATTTCAACATTAGAAGAAGATGATGATGTGCAAAATGTTTATGCAAATTTTGATGTCAGTGATGAGATTTTGGCAAAATTGTCTGTATAATTCCCATCATTTGCATAAGCCTTCTCTTCATGCATGAGGGCTTCAAAAGCATCTGTCACCCCTCCTCTTTATCCGCACATATAAAAGCCCCGCGTCAATAGCGGGGTAAGCCATTGATGCAACAAGAAACCACAATCAATCGCAGAAAACATAATCCCAAAAAGAAAAGCATACAAAACTCTGTAGCCTCACGCCTTTCTTACATGCCCCAAAGATTATCCCTATATCCCCTCTCTATTTGATCTTTTTGTTCTTTAAGATTAACCTCCTCTCCCCACCCTCAAGTGATGAAAATGATCTAGCCTCTAAACAATTGGGATTTTCCTAACGTATTCCTATGACGAATCACTCATAAAATTCACTTGAAACTTAAGGCTCAACAAACATGCACTCCCCTAAATATTCGCCACGCACTTAAAAACGCTTAGAATATATCAAGGAGGTTTATACGCCCTATATCCCCACACCTCAAAGAGCAGTGTTTTTACAACATCACAGAATAAAAATAAGCAAATGGAAAGCCAGAGCTGATTGTTTAGCAAAGTATTGTATAAAAAGCTGGTACATCTCTCTAATCTGTTGCGGATAAATTTTTGACTTTATGGCATTAACTTTATGGCATCGTATATTTCTAAAATAACGTCATTTATCTTAAAAATCTGTCCTTTTGCTCTTACCAATCAATCAATATTCAGACCTAAAACAACCGCGTTTGCATAAAACACATCAAAGAGCAACAGCCCCCCTGACAAGAGGACTCTTCACAAACAAAATCGAAGAGGAAGTTTAAAAAAATATATATAGCGACACTTTGAATAAAAAGTTGAACTCTAGAGATCTTAGAATTTTCGGCTCTATTTTTTCAAGGTCTTGTTTTGAATTTTTTTAAGCATTTTCCCCCAAGGAAATTCCATTATCGATCAACAACCATAGATGATAGATGAAATCTACATAACTCCCCATACCCACTATAATCAATTCCTTCTTTTAAATAATTAAAAACTATTGAGATTGTGTAAACTTGAGACTGTATAGACTATATTCCTTCTATCTTCTGTTTTTAAGCATTTTGTTTTACTGTATATTGAGCAAAGGCGACCATGCTGGATCTGAAGCATCATTGGGGGTGGGTAATTGACGTTCATTGCGACCCGTAATATCAATCGTATAAATTTTTGGTCCCATACCGGGATTTTTGCGAAAGAACATCAGCACACGACCATTAGGGGCCCACGTTGGTCCTTCATTGTGAAACCCCGTGGTTAAAATTCGTTCTCCTTGTCCATCAGGGCGCATAACACCGATAGAAAATTGTCCGCTTAATTGTTTTGTAAAGGCGATATAGTCACCCCGTGGAGACCAAATAGGTGTTGAATAACTCCCCTCGTTTAAAGAAATACGTTGAATATCACTCCCATCCGCATTCATTTTATAGATTTGCGGCTTTCCACTACGATCTGAAGAAAAGACAATTTGTTTTCCATCCGGTGAATAAGAAGCAGAAGTATCAATAGCAGAAGTTGTTGTAAGTCGCGTCATCGTACGGGTTCGTAAATCCATAGTGTAAAGATTGGCACTCCCATCATTTTGTAACAAACTCATGATAACTTTTTGTCCATCAGAAGAAAAACGTGGAGCAATTGTCATGTTATTAAACGTTCCGATCAACTCTCTTTGCCCCATTTCAATTTGTTGGAGATAAACATGAGGTACTTGATTGTCCTCGTAAGCCATATAGGTCAATTCTTGTCTTTTTGGGGAAAACCGCGGTGTAAGCACCAATTCACTTCCATCAGACATATAGATCAAATTTGCTCCATCTTGATCCATCATTGCTAAACGTTTAATGCGTGCATTTTGAGGACCTGTTTCATCGATAAAAACAATCCTTGTATCAAAATAACCACTTTCTCCTGTCATCTCACTATAGATCTCATCTGCGATCATATGTGCCACACGCCGCCAACGTTCTGTCGCAGTATAAAAACGCCGTCCTTTCAATTGTCTTTGTCCAAACACATCCCATAAACGAAAATCGACCCTCAAACGTCCATCGATTTCTCTCATGACTTGCCCAGTAACTAAACCTTGCGCTTTTATTTTCTGCCAAGAAGCAAAATGTGGTTGTTTATTAGGATTAGAAATGTTTTCAAAAAAATTTGCTTTATCAAGCGGTAAAAACAGCCCCGACCGTTCGAGATCGGCTGTCACCACAGCAGATATTTTCAACCCAATCGAATCATTGGAAATAAAGTCTGTAATTGCAATGGGAATGGGATTAAAATCAGCGCTCGAAATAGTTCCTTTCAATTGCGCATAACCCGATGAAATACTTGAAAGCCACACCCCACAAGTGACAATAAACCAAGCAAAAACTTTATGTCTCGTTATAGTCATCATGGAATGTGTCCTTTCGTTAAGCGCTTTTTTCTCGTTTATCATCTTATTTCTTGGAGGGGATCAACATTAAAGTCAAAACCTTGCCCCCATAGATCATATTGATCACGTGGGAGATCTGCATAAGGTTGGCATGAAAAGACAGCAGCATACACCTGCCTTATCATAATAGCTTGTTGACTCTCAAGGCCGCTTATGGGATCAATGATAGGATCGCCCACAACCATCCCTTCACGGTCTAAATAAAATCGCAACCGCACGACCGGACGATTTTTTAAATCGCCGCCAAGCGCCACAAGTTTAAGCTTCTGTTGAATACATCCCCCCGCAATATTGACCAATGTTTGTGCCATTTTTGTGGTATCATTAATATTTTTTCTTGCACCCAAAGCTTCTGGTGTATGAGAACGTTTTGCTCCCCCTCCTTGTGACCGCGCACGATTGAGCAAATTATTTTCCTCCAGAGCTAAAATATCTTCAATGGTCTGTTTCTCTTGGTTTTTCTTGTTAAGCTTTGGCGTCTTTTGATTCAATGCAGCCTCATTCTTCTTTGGAAATTCTCCGTCAAACTTTGGTTTAAACTGTGGAAGAAGAGATTTTTCTGGAAGTACAATTTTGGGCGCTTGATGAACAATCTGCTCTGCTGATACTTTTGGGACCGTTGGAGCCAATTCTTTTGGCGATATCATTTCTTCATTTTTGTGCGCAGGCTTGAGCGCAACCTTAGAGGCATCCTCCGGTGCCTCCAAAGGCGTCTCAGGTGCAGCCTTGGGCGCATCCTCCGGTAGTGCCTCCAAAGACATCTCAGGTGCAGCCTTGGGCGCACCCTCCGGTGGTGCCTCCAAAGGCATCTCAGGTGCAACCTTGGGCGCATCCTCTGGTGCCTCCAAAGGCATCTCAGGTGCAACCTTGGGCGCATCCTCTGGTGCCTCCAAAGGCATCTCAGGTGCAGCCTTGGGTGCATCCTCCAGTGCCTCCAAAGGCATCTCAGGCGCAACCTTGGGTGCATCCTCCAGTGCCTCCAAAGGCATCTCAGGCGCAACCTTGGGTGCATCCTCTGTTTTTGCTTCTAATAATTCTGGTTTTGTAAGTTCTGGTGCAAATGTTTCTGACGTGTTCTCGCTTGATGGTGGCGATGCTGTTTCAACGGGACGCGGCTTTTCCTTTGGTTGAAATGGTGCAAGACTATCTATTTGTCCCTCTCCAATATGGCGTGCATCTTCTTTCTCTTGTGGCTGCATAGTTGGTTTGACGGCAGGGATTGCACGGATAGGAGCCTTCACGGCTCCTTGTTGAGAGGAAAACTCGTCCACCAAAGGAGCAAGAGTGATGGGAATTGCTTCCAACGGTTGTGGTAAAGAGATAGAGCTTGTAAACTGAATGGCTCCCCAACTGAGAAAAATGATATGGACCACAAGGGATAAAGCCAAGCCTCGTTTCATGCTATGATAGGAGTCTTTGTTCATTCTTTATGCCTTATTTATGCCTTACATTTTTTCATTTTTAATCACTCTATGCTATTTAAAAAAACATCTTAAAAACAATTAGTTATGCGAATTTTATTACTTATTATTTATTGTGCTAGACTTGCTAACGCAACTTGAGAAAACCCCGCTTTTTGAATATCCGCCAGCAGTTTTAATACTTGCTGATATTCAACAGTTTTAGCAACCCGTACAAAAACCCGTTGATCTTTTTGTGTAGCATCTGCTTCCAGAAGAGTTTTCAGGTGTGCAATCAGTTCCTGTGACGTTTCATAATAATCTTGATTAATGGCAAAGCGCCCTTGCGCGTCAAGTGAAACCGTAAGAGGTGTTTTTTGCGCTTGTACGGGACCCGCTTGACTCCGCGGTAAGTCCAGAGGAACACCGTTCACTAAAAGGGGGGCAGAGACCATAAAAATAATCAACAAGACCAGCATGACATCCACAAAAGGAGTGACATTGATCTCACTCATCAGTTGGCTTCGTGAATGATGCCGCCTACGTGTATTTTTGCGAGAAGAAGAAGCAACAGAAAAGCCCATGGGATAAGATCCTTTTTATAAAGAGGAAGGTGCTGTGCGTGTTTCATCAATACGCCGCGATACAATTGTTGAAAATTCATCGGCAAAATTTTCTATTTGTGCAATGATGCGCGCACTTTCATGAGTCAACTTGTTATAAGCAATAACGGCTGGAATTGCTGCAAACAAACCAATAGCGGTTGCCAAAAGCGCTTCTGCAATCCCTGGCGCGACAATGGCAAGTGATGTATTTTGAGAAGCTGAAATAGAAAGAAAAGACTCCATAATACCAATAACTGTTCCAAAAAGTCCGATAAAAGGTCCCGCAGATCCCAGTGTCGCAAGAAAACTTAATTTTGATTCTATTTTTTCACTTTCACGTCCCAGCGTCAAATCCATAGCCTTATCAATTCTGCTCTGCAAACTTTTCGATGTATGGGTCCCTTTTTCAAGAGATTTTTTCCATTCAACCATTGCTGCCATAAAAACTGCGGATATACTATTGGTACGTTGACTTTTGCATGATGCATAAAGATCTTCTAGCGCTTTGCCAGACCAAAATGTGCGTTCAAACTGCTTTATTTCACGCCGTATTCTCCGATACGTAAAAATTTTATCAAAAATAATTGCCCAACTCCAGATAGAAGCGAGCAGCAACCCGATCATAACACCTTTCACGATCCAACTCGCTTGCATAAACAAATGCAACATTCCAATTGTTTCCGGATTTGTTAGTTCACCATGCGGCATAATTTTTGTCCCTCTAAATGAAAGATGCATTTTTAAAAGTTTTATAAAACAGATTATTTTATAGTTTCTAAATTTAAGTAAAGACTTTAGTTTCACATAAATCCATGCGCTAAAACAAGACTTGTTTCTTAAATTTCCTTAAAAAGTGATGACGAGAGACATCCCTCAATGCACACCCCCCTCATTTCACAACAGCATTTATGAAAAATATAACGATAAGGATTTCTCCATAAATGCTATAAAAATAAAAGACATAAAAATGCATGATATAAAATCTATTATGCACCACCATCTTTACGCTTATGAAAAGAACGCTAAATCATCATACGCGTTTTAAGCTTAAAATACAGCGATAAGTCTTAGCACTTGAAAAGATTCATAAGAAGCATTTTATTCCTTTCTTAAGTATTTTTGTATCCACTCACCAACTCCGCTTGTGACATGTAAGAAAATGTTTTTGATTAATTCGCGGCAATAGAGCTTGAAAAGAAAAAATTTTACAAGTTTCAGAATTATCTGAAAGTGACAACGCAATGAATTATCATTGTAAATAAATATGTTATCATCATAAAAGATGACGCTTTGCCTCAGGCTATTATTTCTCTCATTTTCCATCGAATTGAATACGGGGTACACCATCGGGCACAAAAAACGATACTAAACCACCCTACCAC
Organism: Bartonella sp. AP36NXGY; assembly: GCF_042195865.1. Taxonomy (NCBI): domain Bacteria; kingdom Pseudomonadati; phylum Pseudomonadota; class Alphaproteobacteria; order Hyphomicrobiales; family Bartonellaceae; genus Bartonella; species Bartonella sp. AP36NXGY. Next base: position 71,219 of record NZ_JBHIPD010000003.1, read on the forward strand.
ACCTCACAACAATGCGCCTCCCCCATGCACCCCCCTATTATAAGTCCTATATAATCTAGTGTAAGTCTCATGTAATCTCATTGTGTTGTGAATTAGCCCCTTTCAATGCCTATCATCTCTCTGGCACCATGGTATAACGTACAAGCTTCCGTGACATGAAAAAAGCCTTTTCACGTCTTTACTTCATGAAAACCAGCTTCTTCGCTCTCTTTGCTCACTTGCGATATTTGATCATTATTGCATTGAAAATGATACATAAGGAACATTTTTACAATTTTTTCAATGATTTTTATTGCTCTCTTATGATGCGTAAGCAAATGATTTTAATTGTTTCAACATGAACAGATTTGAAATGTAAAGTATTTTATTCTATTCCTCTATTAGGGTTTGTACCCGTGAGAAGTGATAATTTATCTTTCTAAGTCAATATATTATATAGAATAATATGCTTTTGAAACTTTAAATCAAGAATGCATTTCTGCTTTGTATACATTGATCTCTCACTCATTTACTACGCTTAGAAGCGCACATAAATCGCGCATTATAGCACATAAAGTCATGCATGATGGATAGAAATGGATGAAACACGCGCTCTTGTGATGCCAAATGACAATCCAGTAAAAAAAACAAATCAAATTGCTTAAAAACACCCTTTGGGTGTTTTTAAGACAATTTTCGACCTAATGGCTTATTATCACTTTATTGCAATATTGCGCTGGGTATGTGCATTTTTATAAAAATAAATCTTAATCCATTTTTATTTCTTTTTATATTTTGTACTTTTTCGCTGCTTTCCGATGCCAACAAACCTTTCTTCAAAAAAAGAAAATATCTTGAGTTTATAGAAGAAAATGGATGATATGACATTGTTTTTGAATCATAACATGGATAGGGCGTGTTTAATTTTGTGGGATATCATCTTCAATTTATTGTAGTTATTGTAGCAGAGGTGCTTTCTTTTGCTGTATCGTGTAACCTTGTTAGAAAACATCTAGGCTATGATAAATGTATAGTCTTAGATTATAGATTACTTTATATCTGCTGATCTCTCCTGAAGCGGCTGTTTCAATGAATAACACTTTTAACCAAGCATTTTTGCAAAAAGTTCTTTGGGTAAACGTCGCGGTTTTGCCTCCTCATTAATCAGAGCAATTTCAACTTTGGCTGTTACCAACGTAGTCATCTCATGCAAAATAGATTGCTCCATAAAAAAGCGGGCCCCTTGGATATGAGTAACACGTGTTTTAACGACTAAAAGATGATCAATTTTAGCGGGTCTTGAAAAATTAATTTCCATATGACGAACAACAAAAAACAGTTTTTCCCCCTCACCCCCTGCTGCTAACATCTTATTATTAAAACCGGTATCCCGTAAAAACTCTGAACGTCCTCGTTCAAAAAACTCAAGATAACGCGCATGATAAACTACACCGGAAAAATCTGTATCCGCAACATAAACGCGGACCTGAAAATTATGAAAAGCGTTTGTATGATTGCTCTTAAAAGGTGTTATTTCTGTCATCGACTTCATATCCCATAAAATCATCTAATATAGCAAATTATCTATCAATCAAAAGATTGAACACATTTTTGTGTTGAAGTTGTGAAAAGCAAAAAATCTTTAATAGTGCCAAACCTTTTTAGCCAGAATATGCTAAAAGAAGGCACGTCTCTTGTATTTTATGACCTTGCTATAAAATATTCACATAGTTTCTTTTAATAAAGAGAATGTCTTAGTCATCTTCCCCATCCCATAAAGATGTCTGAAGTGATGAATTGTCTTGAGCATCAGAAAGTTGAGAACGCCTTTGTATAGACGTTGTAGAGGCTGGAGCAGAAAGCCCTAAATGGCTCCAAGCCTTTTCAGTTAGAATGCGTCCACGAGCGGTTCTTTGAATAAAACCTTGTTGGAGCAAATACGGTTCAACAATATCTTCAATGGCATCGCGTGGTTCTGATAAAGCAGCAGCAATCGTTTCAATCCCCACCGGTCCCCCTAAAAAAGTTTCCGCAATCAGGAGCAAGTAGCGGCGGTCAAGCGGATCAAGCCCAAGATGATCAACCTCAAGGCGCGAAAGGGCTTCATCGGCGATTTTTTGGTCAATTTGTTTTGCCTGTTTAACCAGAGCAAAATCACAAACGCGCCGTAAAAGCCGTCCGGCAATACGAGGCGTCCCGCGTGCTCGGCGTGCAATTTCATGAGCACCATCATCACTGATCTTAACGGCAAAAAGTCGTGCATTACGCTGCACAATATATTCCAATTCTTCTATCGTATAAAAATTGAGACGAATTGGGATGCCAAAACGGTCTCGTAGAGGTGTGGTTAAAAGCCCCAAACGTGTGGTTGCTGCCACCAAAGTAAATTTAGCCAGATCAATTTTCACCGAGCGTGCGGCCGGCCCCTCCCCAATGATCAAATCAAGTTGATAATCTTCCATGGCTGGATAAAGAATTTCCTCAATCGCCGGATTTAAGCGATGAATTTCATCAATAAACAAGACATCACGTTCTTCAAGATTGGTCAAGAGAGCGGCTAAATCTCCTGCTTTAGCGATGACCGGCCCTGAAGTAGAGCGAAAATTAACGCCTAATTCTTTTGCCATAATCTGTGAAAGCGTTGTTTTTCCCAACCCCGGTGGCCCTACAAACAAAACGTGATCCAGCGCTTCTTGCCGCGTTTTTGCTGCTTCAATAAATATTTTTAAATTAGCCCGCGCCGCTTCTTGACCAATAAAGTCATCGAGAACTTGTGGCCTCAAGGAACGATCTGGATCGTTAGGAAGGGGGGCGGAACCCAGAAGGCGTTTATCTTCATCTTTATGCATTGTTACCTTGATTTTAAGTAGGAGAAGAAAGCAATTTGAGACTATGGCGGATCAGCAGGGCAGAAGAAACAGTTTCCCCCTCAAGAGCATTCATCGCAAGAGCAAGAGCACGAGATGCATGCTCCCGTTCAAACCCTAGCTTCATCAACGCGGAAAGCGCATCATGCGCAGGTTGATTGGTCATCTCACGCTGAGAAACCGAAACAGTCTTGACAGCTTGTTCAAAGGGGAGTGTTTTACTTTTCAGTTCACCCACAATTCTTTCACTGACTTTTTTACCAACGCCTGGCGCTCGACTAATCATCGCAACATCGTTTAAAGCAATAGCCTGTGCAAGTTCATCTGGCGATAAAGTACCCAAGATTGCCAAAGCAACCTTTGCCCCTACTCCAGGAACATTTTGTAGAAGACAAAACCACTCCTGTTCAGCTCTTGTAGCAAAACCAAAAAGGCGGATTGCGTCTTCCCGAACATGCGTTTCAATAAAAAGGCTTAACGCCTCCCCAACAGAGGGTAAAGAAGGACGCAGCCGATTTGACACAAAAACAACATACCCCACACCGTGAACATCAAGAAGGATATGATCATCAAAGATATGTTCAAGAGTGCCCTTTAATTTGCCAATCATGTTGCCACCCCACTCATATCGCTATCCTTGCCTGATAAGATCGGTCAATACTGTTACGGTGCATACTATGACAAAGAGCAAGAGCAAGAGCATCAGCCGCATCACTGCTATCAAATTCAGCCCGTGGGAGGAGAACTTTGACCATCATATGGATTTGTTCTTTAGCCCCATGTCCAACCCCAATAACTGATTTTTTCACTTTGTTGGGCGCATATTCAAAAACAGGAAGATTTGCTTGCGCAGGAACCAGTAGTGCAATTGCACGCGCTTGGCCAAGTTTTAAAGTTGCTGTAGCATCTTTGTTGACAAATACATGTTCTACAGCGGCTTCATGGGGCATAAATTGATGCACAACCTCTGAAAGACCTTTGTGGATCTGACATAGTCTGGAAGCCAGCTCACACTGTACATCAGAAGAAACCGTCCCTGCTGCAATAAACTGAAGACGATTACCCGCAACATCGATAACGCCCCACCCTGTACGCCGTAATCCGGGATCAATGCCTATAATACGAATCGTCTCTGCCATAAACTACAGTCTATACACTTTTCCCCCCTGTGAATAAAGATGTGAATAAAGACAAGACCACAAAGAAAACAGCAACCCAAGACAAAACCAGTAAAAAGATAATCATATCCCCCAAATTTATACAATTATAACACACAACGAACAGCATCTTTATGAAATACACTTTATGAAGCATAACTGAAATCAATCAAAACCATTCACACATCACAAGCAAGCACCTTATCAAGCACCCTCTAAAGCATAAAAATTCCCTTTCTGTATCATTTCCAATGCCATAATGGTTAAACATCGCAAACGAGAAAATAGATCAGTGCTGGATTGCACATTCATAAGTATAAAGAGGCTATGCAATGAATAGTATACACTTTACGGAAACTTTTTACATTATAGCATGACGCTACCACAATAACTCAACACATTGATTTACAAAGATAATTAATTATTTTGTATGTTGCATAAGAATCCCGAATATCCTAAGATTTTCTCATTACAAATCTGTTTATATTGAAGCAATCAAAACCATTCTCTTACATATGAAACGTGGGATTGCCGTATAGAGTGAAACTGTACAAGACAGGACTAAAAATGCCTCTAATGAATTGTCTCAAGTTCCAAAAGCTGTTGCAACATTGGGGACTGGCAAAGATGATGATAGTGTCGGCGTGCTCTGTTGCAAACGTAAAGATGAGGAGAGCTCAACGAATGTGAATAAGAACTGAGAGGTGTTTTTGAATATACTCATCACACCACAATGACATTGCATATAGAGGGACATTGCATGGGGGCACAGGGAACCCATGGGGCATTCATTATATGGCACTTTATTTTGGATATTTTACTTTACGCGAGGGAAAATACCTTCCATTCAAAACAAAAGAAGCCCCAAAACTGTAACAATGTGTATCATCCTCATTAACACACACTTTACAGCAGCTTTATAGGCATAAATTATAGAGCATAAATAAATTGATGTACAAGCCCCTGCTCTATCTCAGAGCCAAAACAAAATCACACGATAGATCAACAGAAAGTGTTCCAGCTGCAATCAACCAAAGTCGATTTCCATAAGACCAACCATACTCCATCCCATGCCATATTCGAAATCAATACTTATACACCCCCTCTAAGCTATAAGCTCAAGATATTTCTACGCCAAATAGAAATTAGGCAGAAAAAAACACTCTAGATTAGTTTTAATTGTGAAATTTCGGTTGTAAAAAAAATGGGTATACTGCTCTAAATATCGTAAGAAAGAAGCAAGGCGCTATTCTTCTCAGAACGCCCAAAAGCTGTTTTCAGTAATTCAATTTATTTTCCCACTGGATTATCATCGCTTAAACGTACAGCCGCCGCTTATTGACCAAAGCGCTTAAACTACAGCCGCATCTCTAAATGAAACAAAATGCACGCTTCTAAACGTAATGAATGAGAACAAATTGACGGAAAGTTTCTGGCAATTCATGCCAATGAGGGGTTTCAAGTTCCAATGTCGGTGTATGAAGTGACACTTTTACAATTTCTTTTTTTATTTGTTCTGATGATATTTCCCCTTCGCACAAAGCAAGGGAGTACCTCTAAGAACGCCCAAAGGCTGTTTTGAGCAATTCGATTTGTTTTCCCACTGGATTATCATCTTCTAGAGCACAGGAGGCCGCAGTTTCCCACCCAGCACGCATATAGGTTATCCGCGCTTCTAAACGCAATGAATGAGAAACAAATTGGCGAAAAATTTCTGGCAATTCATGCCAATGCGGGGTTTCAAGTTCCAATGTCGGTGTATGAAGTGACACTTTTACAATTTCTTTTTTTATTTGTTCTGATGACATTTCCCCTTCACGCTCTGCGCGAAGAAGAAGGAGTTGAGAAGCGATTTGCATAAGTCGTGTACTTAAATACATAGCCTCTTTTGCATAGATTGCAGAAACCTCTGCCGAAAGAGAGCGTGCTACTAATTTCCCTTCTGAGTCAATATACGCTGCGGTTTTTTCAATCAGCGCCATTGTTTCTTCATAGAGACGATTAAAAGCATTTTCAAAAGCATTATGCTCAATCATGATAATAGGTTCATCATATGGACGTTTATGTACACTCACGCTTTTATACTCCAAGTATCAGCACAAAATTATACCACTCAACGAACAGAGTATTAAAAAGTTTCTTTTGTTGCTGTATAGAACGCTTTTTTTTAAAACTGCTACCTCTTTTAATTTTTTTGCGCAACGCACTTTTTATACTAAGGTTAACGTGCCCAACAAACACTATAGGAATGTTTTTTATAAACGGGTCATTTTCCTTGAAAATGACCACTGCCAAGATTGCCGTTTTTCACAATAATAAGCGACTCCAAATTGCAAAGCAATACCCGTTATTATTAAGAGGGTATCGGAAAAAAACGTTTCTGTCATCACTGTTTTTATAATTTGTCCAAACATCGCAAAAATGGTTCCCGTTACAAAGACCGGTAAACTATGTTTTCCTAAAATTGCTAAAGGATGTTTCTGAGAGACATAAAACCATTTATTGATGCGCGGCAAAGAAAGAATGAGAAAGGCTAATGCAAGAACATGGAGTAAACGTGGCAAGCTTAAAAAGGTTTTATTAAAGTTCAACAATGGGGAAGACCAGCCAAGCCACCCCAAAATGCCCCACCAATTTAAGCGAACCCATAACAGCGCCAACAAGAGATACGCTGCCGCACAAACAATCCAAAAAGACTGAAAAGCGATTTTTTTTCCTTGTTTAAGCGCTAAAGTACTGGTCAATCCTATGACAAATAAGAATTGCCAAGACAAAGGATTTAAAAACCACTTTCCCTTTAAAGGATAAGAAGGAGGAGCAATTTTGTAAAATCCGCAGATAAGATACAGTGTAAAGGAGCCCAAAAGCAGCCATTTTGTCTGCTTACAACTCAAATAAAGGATAAAAGGCGCAAAAAACATCAAAACGATATAAAGAGGAAGAATATTATTATATCCCAATTGATGCCCAAAGCTTAAGGTACTCAAAAATGCGATACCAGGCTCTTTAAAAAAGAGTCCCACATTGTTCATCGATAAAAGTTTTTCTGTTCGCCATAATAAAAAGGCAGCAAAAAAAAGACTTAACGTGACAAAAGTCGTAAAAAGATATGCACCATAGAGCTGCAGAGCTCTGTACCAAAGTTTTCGGATAATAAAAGCAAAGGATTTTTGCTGTAATCGTCCATGAAAGCTTAACCCAAGAGCAATCCCTGAAAGCAAAACAAACACTTCTGCACAATCAGAAAAACCGAAGTTTCTATGAGTAAAAGACTCATAGATCGTTCTGGGAATATGGTTGATGAAAATCGTCAATAAGGCCAAAGAACGAAAAACATCAATGCGTGTATCACGATGAGAAGGTTGAGTATTATGCTCAAGAATACCTTGGTATTTCATCAGTGGACTCCCACACGTCACAAACCCCTTGAAGTCCCAATAAAAATGGTGCTTACCCTTATTGCCAACAAGCATGAACAGGATGAAATTTTAATTTTTAAGAGTCAAGTTTCATTTTAAGCGTTTATTTTTTTAAAAGCAAAAGTTTTTTAAAGGCAAAAGAACGAAAAGCGTCCATACGTGTATCACAACAAAAAGGTAACATATTATGCTTAAAAACACTCTCATTTCTCATAAACAGGCTTCCACACACCCACAAATCCTTTAAATTACGTGAAAATGGTGGTCACTTTCATCGCAAATAAGCATAATAGAATGAAACTTTAATTTTTAAGCGTTATTTTTTCTAAGAAACAGGGATTTGACATGACACAACAAAAAAATAAACCAATTGATCCACCTCTTTTCCCTCAGTTGATTTTAACACTTGATGTTCGGCGCAACACCCCACACACATTTTTGCAGCAAATTTTGCAAACAAAGTCTTTTGCATGCGTCATCCTCTATGATTCTGAAAGGTTGAAAGATGATGGCTCTTTTTTGCAACAACAAGCGCAAACTTACGCAGAAGATATTCAACATCATGACGCAGCCCTTCTCATCGCTGATGACAGCCGCATTGCTGGGCGCATAAAGGCTGATGGATTGCACATAGAAGATGATCTTAACGCTCTTGAAAGCTTCAAAAATCAGCAAAAGGAACAAAAAATCATAGGCTTTGGCAATCTACGCAATCGCCATAGTGCTATGCTTGCAGCGGAAACAGGTGTTGATTACCTGTTCTTTGGAAAACTCGGTGCTGATAAAAAACCCCAAGCGCACCCCCGCAATCTCCAGTTAGCAACATGGTGGGCAGAAATTATGCAAACCCCCGCCATTATCCAAGCAGGAAGCGATTTTTCAACCTTTGATGAAGTCTTAAAGACTGGATGTGAATTCATTGCTGTAGAAGAAGTCATTTTGAGGAACGACAACCCCTTAATACTGCTTAAAACAATGCAAGAAAAATGTGAGAAAACCCCCTTGTAATATAGGAGGAGAATTTATAAATAAAGCGTTAACTTTCGTGCTTCTTATATAGAGCACATAACGGCATATACAAATAGGAGAAAAATTCGTTTCGTTCATTCACAATTCAATCAGATCGCTTTATCACGCAGTAAAATTTCCCATCATTTAGTCAAGTTTTCCCACGTTTCAATCAATTGAATGGAAGGTGACCATCTCTTTTTGTGCATTGTATAAGAAAATGAAATCATAAAGCTATTTAAATTCAAATAGTTATAAAAATAAATCAACATTTTATATTAATAACCAGCGATATTGAAAGAATATAAACAGTGAAATATAGCGGAACCGTCGAAGACCTTAAAGATATAGTTAAAACAGCTGGATATAAAATCATGGAAGTTAAGTCTCTATCACTTAATTCTTCTAGAGGATATCAGATCAAAACCTCCGAAGGAGGCGTTATTAATTGGTATGAAAGTACAGGAACAATCAACGTTCAAGGCAAAGAATCCGCTGTGACAAATCTAGAAAAAGCTTTGGTTAAACACATACAAGAAACATCAACGAATCCTTCTCCAAAGACTGCTTCCAATACCTTAGAATCTTCTCCTAAAAAAATTTTTATCGTTCATGGTCATGACCGTACTGCCCTAAAGCAACTTACATCTATTCTTAATGATTTTAATCTTGAACCATACATTTTACAAAATACTGGCGGGAATGGCTTAACCATCATTGAAGCTTTAGAAAAAGGAATCTGTAGCGATTTCATAAAATTTGGTATTGTGCTGCTTACTCCCGATGATATAGGCTATGCCAAATCTGCCGGCAAAAAAGCAGCACAACCCCGTGCACGACAAAACGTTATTTTCGAAATGGGCATGTTAATCGCTGCACTTTCTCGCAAAAATGTCGCTATTCTAAAAAAACAAGACCTTGAACTCCCTTCAGATATTAATGGAATTATATACCTTCCTTTTAAAGAACACGTAAAAGAAACACTTAAAGATCTTTCTCATCGACTATGTGAAGCCGGCTTCAATTTAGATGCAAAGAAATTAGATGAAAAGAAAGTTACTACAGCATCACGTTAAATTTGAATAATGCTTATGTTTATTTTTTTAAAGCGCACACCCAAAACCACATGCCACCCCACCACATTCCACAGACACACATCCTATAGGCTCAAAGAAACGATCATCCCCCACCCTTCTTCAAACAGCAAGCGATTGTGCAAATTCAAATGAAGAGACCGCGTGTGAATTCACTACCGTAGAAGAAATCATTTTAGTCTCTTTGATAAACGCGGGGCTGTTGTCATGATTTTGGTAATTGTTCCAGAAAGGTTTAAGAGGCAGCCTCTCATTAGATTAAAGAAAAATAGGAAATTCACGTCGGGCATGTACTACAGCTACAATTTCGATTTTATGTGCAGCTACTCGATACAATATAAGGTAATTTGGATGCGCTACAATTTCTCGTAATCCTAATACCTTCTCACTCTGTCTGTATAAATATGGATGTTCAGCCAATGGCAATACAGATGCTTCCAAAAACCTTTTCATTCGGCGCGCAGCAGATGGTTTCTCGCGAGCAATATAGGTAACATCTGACGCAAATTGTCGCGCGCCGAAGACAACCAAACAACCGGAAGCATCACTTGTCCTGTTCAGCTTCAAGCTGACTGATTATAACTTCCATTTCAGCCATAACCTCATCATGCGGAATAGGATGATATGGATTTGCAAGACTGCTCGCTACCTTATCGCGCAGCCATGCAGTGTAGCTGCTTTCCTGTTCAACGGTTTCGAACTCTGAAATTAGCGGAGAAAGGGTGGTCTTCATAATATATGTCCTTTCTATTCCTGAATATTGAAGATAATTACTCTTGGCTATGTTGTCAATACTAGAGAATTGAAAATGTTTAACTTTTAAGCGTCCAAAGTTCTTTTGATCTTAAAACTTAAGGCTTTTTAACCCTCTCAAAAAACACGGGGGCTGATGTCATGATTTTGACAATCATTCCAGAGAGATTTAAGAAGCAGATAACCTCTCATAAAAAAACAAATTTTGTAAGTAAAAAACTATTTTTATTGTAAATTTTCTGAAATTACTTTATGAATTAAAAGATGTTTTGGTCGCATACGCAACGACCAAAAGGGGCCTTGAAAACCCTAAGTTCTAGCGTAAAGATGAATCCACTTTGTGGGTATCCCGGAATTCCGGGAGTTTTTGCTATGTCCAGGTGCTTTAAGCACTAAAAGCAAAAAGGCTGACTAGAACTCAGTATTTTCAAGCTCCCGGAATACTCATGCGAGGGCGCTCGCAACCGGCGGGGAAACATGCAATCTCAAAATCTTAATATTGATCTTTTTATTGGCAAAAAAATTCGTTTGAGACGAAAAATGCTAAAAATGTCTCAAACAACTTTAGGACACGCTTTAGGTGTCACTTTCCAACAAATTCAAAAATATGAAAACGGCTTAAATCGTGTCAGCGCAGGGCGTTTAATGGAAATTTCTGATATCTTGAATGTTCCCATTGCCTTTTTTTACGCCGATATCATTACAAAACAGCAGTCCCCATACCACCATGATGAAATCGCATCAAGCACAGAGGAATACCTGCTGCTCAAAAGATTTAGAGTTCTAACAACGGTAAAAAAGAAAGCCTTTTTACAGCTGATCTCTGATGAGAATGCAAGCTAACATAACGCGATAGAGTGTGCTATTCAAAGTCCCCTTTGTGAACACTTTATTGCTTGAATGCAAAACATGCCACCCCTCCATTTTAAGAAACGACACGTTAAGAGACACTATTTTAATTTTTATTGTAAATTTCCTAAAATTACTTTATGAATTAAAAGATGTTTTGGTCGCATACGCAACGACCAAGAGGGTCTTGAAAGCCCGAAAATCTAAACATGAATTTACCCCACTTTGTGGGTATCCCGGAATTCCGGGAGTTTTTGCTATGTCCAGGTGCTCTTAGCACTAAAAGCAAAAAAAGCTGATTAGATTTCAGTACTTTCAAGCTCCCGGAATACTCATGCGAGGGCGCTCGCAACCGGCGGGGAAAAATGCAATCTCAAAATCTTAATATTGATCTTTTTATTGGCAAAAAAATTCGTTTGAGACGAAAAATGCTAAAAATGTCTCAAAAAACATTAGATCAACATTTAGGTGTTACTTTCCAACAAATCCAGAAATATGAAAACGGCTTAAATCGTGTCAGCGCAGGGCGTTTAAAAGAAATTGCCGATATCTTAAATGTTCCACTTGTCTTTTTCTATGCGGACACCTCAGCAAAACAACAGCCCCCATACCCTCATGATGAAATCGCATCAAGTACAGAAGAATACCTGCTGCTCAAAAGATTTAGAGTTCTAACAACGGTAAAAAAGAAAGCCTTTTTACAGCTAATCTCTGATGAGAATGCAAGCTAACATCACACGGATAGCGTGCGCTATTCATAAGCATTCATACATATTTTAAAAAGCAACCTCCATTGTAAGCATTTTTTCATTTTAAGCGGAGAAGCCCTTGATATAATAGAAGATAAGCATCTTTACATACGATAACCCCTCATCATTATTATTTTTAACAGGACTGTATTATTTTTAACAGAACTGTTTTAAACAGTCTGTCTCTCGTCGACATTTATGCTACTTTTTTAACTTACCCAACCCTACCTTGAACCAAGACGAAAAACTGAGAGATAAAAAGTAATATAGAAATGAAATTCTTATACGGCTTGTAATGATGAAAAAAAAATGTGAAAATTCTGATCGGTAATGAGGAGAAAACACCATGATCAAGAGAAGCGTGAAGCTGCTCATCTTAGGCGTGATTGGGCTTGCAAGTTCTGCTGTAAGTTCAGCGGGAAACACTGAAGAAATCTCAAATTCTGAAAGCTCTTTCAATACGATTCAAGAAGCTTCAAACACTCAAGAACCCTTTCAGCCCTTAAAAGCTGGAGACTATGATCAAGCCTATGACTATTACATCCAAGGTTATTATTTAAAAGCTTTTCGTGAAGCACTCCGACGTGCTGAAAAAAATGATCCTTTTGCACAAACTCTTCTTGCCCGAATTTATATGGAAGGATGTGCTGTTCCTATTGACGGTGCGCGTGCTGCTTTATGGTTTGAACGCGCTGCAAAACAGGGGGAACCCCAAGCACAACTACGCTATGGACTTATGTTGTTTGATGGTCACTTTATAAAACAAAATCAAGGACTTGGTGCGCAATTCATTCAAAAAGCTGTCAAAGCAGGCGTCAAGGAAGCCTATTTTTATTATGGACAACTGCTTCTTTATAAAGCCTCACAGGAAAAACAAGCTCTCCCTGGTGTTTCTTCCCAAAGTCGTGAAAATGAAGCAATAGAGCAAGCCTTAAAATGGTACTTAAAAGGTGCTGCTCTTGGGGATGCTGAAGCGGCTTTTTCTGCTGCAAAAATTCTTTCCTTAGGCACATTAAAGCGACCAAAGGATGATCGCAATGCCCGCAAGCTCATGGAGGTAGCGGCTCAAAACAACCACTTAAAAGCTCAACTTCATTTAGCACAATGGCTTGTACAGGGGCGTGGAGGAGAAACAGATTTTCAGCGTGCTTTTCATTTACTTCACAGAAATGCCGTCAACATGATTGCACCAGCACAGATTTCCCTTGCAAGGCTTTATCGAGATGGCACAGGAACAAAAGGCGATATAATAATGGCAGCGGCATGGTATATGCTCGCAAAGGAGGCAAAAATGCAAGCTCCTGATCTTGAAATAATGCTCCAAGGCATGGATAAGGCACAACTAGAAAAAGCGCACAAAGAAGCAATAAAGCTCCTTCCTGTTTTTTAAAATACTCCTCTCTGCATCAAAAAGATAAAATTTATAGAAATTCCGGGAGATTTTGCTCTGTCTAGGTGCTTTAAGCACTAAAAGCAAAAAGGCTGATTCGGATTCAGTATTTTCAAACTCTCGGAATACCAACGCGAGGGCGCTCGCAACCGGCGGGGGCTTTAAAATGCGAGCCAAAAATCTTGATAACGACATTTTCATTGGCAAAAAAATTCGTTTGAGACGAAAAATGTTGAAGATGTCTCAAAAAACATTAGGTCAACATTTAGGTGTTACTTTCCAACAAATCCAGAAATATGAAAACGGCTTAAATCGTGTCAGCGCAGGGCGTTTAAAAGAAATTGCCGATATCTTAAATGTTCCACTTGTCTTTTTCTATGCAGATATCTTAACAAAACAACAGCCCCCGTACTCTCATGATGAAATCGCATCAAGTACAGAGGAATACCTACTGCTCAAAAGATTTAGAGTTCTAACCTCGATAAAACAAAGAGCCATTTTACAATTACTCTCTGATCAAAATGAAAGCTTTTAACATCATAATATAGGGCGCTACACTCTCTGTTCTTGACTTGCCTCCCACCCCTCAAAGGACAGAAGCCCCTTCCCTATCCGGTTGGGAAACAATCCGTCTTCTCAGAACAGAACTCTTTTAGCTTCCCATTTTATGTGGTTCATTTCACAAAATTATCCGGACAAGCTCTCCCTCAAATATTCACCACACACTCTCATAAAAACATCACATGTGCAAAGTTTTATGTCTTATAGCACCACACCTCAAACGACAGTATTTTACAGCAAACAGAATAAGCATTCATACGTATTTAAAAAAAGACAGCCCTCAAAAAGCAATGCTTGAAAATTTTTTTGGTCGATCTGGAACAGAACCTAACGCATCATTTTATAATGGTGATAGAGGACATGATCTTAACATGCAAACGCAAAAAATTGCTTTTTTATCATAATCACTAAAAGCAGCTGTTTATTAAAATATACGCCACCAGAAGCACTTCAAGCAGCCTTTACAGCTGAAACCATTATTCATTGATTAATTAACCGATTGATTAGATACCGATATGTTGTTAATGTGCTATAAGTAAAGTTGCTCTTATTTCTGGAAGAGGAGCTTCGCAAATAAAGAGCAACAATAAGTAAGGGGAATTAAAGATGTTAAAATATTTATTGCTGTCACCGGTTGTGTTGGTGGCTGGTTGCGCATCTGTAGGCAATTATTCATCAAATTATGTTGATCAAAGTCTTACAAAGCGTCAGGCACAATTAGTTGCTAACAAATTTATTAGCGATATCAAGAGATCTCTACCACCAGCTACAACCACACTTCTTATAAAGAAAAATAATACAGCAGACAACTTTACTCCTTTATTTATCAATCTGTTGCGACGGAATGGATATAATGTGATCTATACAGATCAACCTCAAAAGCAACAAAATATGGGTGTAACTTTGAGTTATAGAATAAGATTAAATAGTAGAGTTATAGTGTCTCTTCTTCAGTATAATGTGAACGGAGAACCACGTGCTCATATAAGTACTCAGCCCAAATGAACCCGCTATTTAATGTAAACATTCTCTATATTTTACACGTAAAGACTTAAAAGTTCTTGCGAAAGGCAAAGAGATTTGCATCTCAATAAAAACCCTCATTTTTAGCCAGAGTGGATAAATTTTATTATAGATTGTGACAATACAAAATAGTGTAAATTATAGCTTTGAGATTTAAGAAAAGAAGAATACTAAAAATAATGAAAATGCCCCACACCCTAGTGAATTGTTACGCGAAGATGTAAATGCAAAACTTGGACTATCTGTGATTGAAGCAGCTGAAGAGTTTTCTATATCCCGTGTAGCATTTTCTAGGGTTTTGGTAAAAATCCTTATAACGACATTTTCAGCGGCAAATTCATTGGCAAAAAAATTCGTTTGAGACGAAAAATGTTGAAGATGTGTCAAAAAACATTAGGTCAACATTTAGGTGCCACTTTCCAACAAATCCAGAAATATGAAAACGGATTAAATCGTGTCAGCATAGGGCGTTTAAAATAAATTGCCGCTATCTCAAATGTTCTACTTTCCTTTTTCTATGCTGATATCTTAACAAAACAACTGCCCCCGTACTCTCATGATGAAATCGCATCAAGTACAGAAGAATACCTGCTGCTCAAAAGATTTAGAGTTCTAACCTCGATAAAACAAAGAGCCATTTTACAGCGGATCTCTGATCAAAACGAAAGCTAACATCATACGATAACACACCACGCTCTATCCCATGAGACACTCATACAAACTCCGTATTCACATATTCTTAATTAAAAACACCTCATGGTTTTAGGGAACTTATATCATTACCATCAATTATATCATTGCCATCAATGATGATATTTTACGACACAACGGGATAAATTTCCCCAAAAATTCTAAAAAATTTTTGTGCAAATTTTTAAAAAGCTTGCGTCTGAGCGCTTTTTATGGTCTTGCAAAGAACTGAAAAGCAAAAATACATAAAGGTCCTTTTTTACTTAAGCTTTTCTCTTTGCAAAAAGCAGGAGAAAGCCCATAAAGAGCACACAGGACCATGAGAGAGCCGCAAGGTTAATCAAAGGGATTTTAGCCCGAAAATAACAAAAGAGCTTGACTGTTAAAGGCAGCAAAGAAAAGCGCCATAAAGACAACAAGAGAGTTCTTTTTGCAAGAATAGAATTGGATAGAAACGATGAAAATTAATGGCAATGAAATTCGCCCTGGTAATGTGATCGAACATCAAGGAAGTTTATGGGTTGCAGTTAAATGCAACGCTGTAAAACCAGGAAAAGGTGGTGCATTTAACCAAGTTGAAATGAAAAATTTGATTGATGGTACAAAACTTAATGAACGCTTTCGTGCTGCTGAGACAGTTGAACGCGTGCGCCTTGAACAAAAAGATTTCACCTTTCTTTATCAACAAGGGGATGCTTTGGTCTTTATGGATTCAGAATCTTATGAACAACTTGAACTTCAAAAGGATTTTGTTGGTGAACGTGCCGCTTTTCTCCAAGATGGGATGACTGTCACAGTTGAACTTTATCAAGAAAAGCCTATCGGCATCTCACTTCCTGATCAGGTTGCTGTCACAATTGCGGAAGCCGATCCTGCCATCAAAGGACAAACGGTTACCTCCTCTTATAAACCCGCTATTCTTGAAAATGGGATTCGGATTCTTGTTCCCCCCTTTATGAATGCTGGTGAACGTATCATTGTAGACACCAATGAGTTGATTTATTTGCGTCGCGCAAATGAAAAAGATAAATAAAGGAATAAAAAATGGCCCATTCTGCAGTCATGAATGTCATGGTGCAAGCTGCAATGAAAGCAGGACGCTCGTTGGTACGTGATTACGGTGAAGTGCAAAATTTGCAAGTGTCTTTGAAAGGACCAGCAGATTATGTCAGCCAAGCAGATCGCAAAGCGGAAAAAATTATTTTCAATGAACTAAGCAAGGCGCGCCCCAAATTTGGTTTTCTGATGGAAGAGTCAGAAGAAATCATTGGAGAAGATTCACAACACCGTTTTATTGTTGACCCTTTAGATGGCACCACAAATTTTCTCCATGGCATTCCTTTTTTTGCTGTTTCCATTGCTTTAGAAAGCCAAGGAAAAATCGTTGCTGGTGTCATTTACAATCCCGTGAATGATGAACTCTTCACAGCAGAACGTGGGTGTGGTGCTTTTTTTAACGACCGGCGCTGTCGCGTTTCTGCTCGACGCAGACTAGAAGATTGTGTCATTGCCACAGGCATGCCTCATTTTGGTCGCCCAAATCATGGAACCTACCTTATTGAATTACGTAATGTGATGGCAGAGGTTGCCGGACTTCGCCGTTTTGGTGCAGCTTCTCTTGATTTAGCTTATGTTGCTTCTGGCCGAACCGATGGCTTTTGGGAAGATAACTTGCAAATTTGGGATATGGCTGCTGGAATACTGATGGTTCGTGAAGCCGGTGGTTTTGTCACCGATAAAGAAGGCGGCAACAATATATTTCGCAAAAAAAATATCATTGCCGGCAATGAACACATTCGCCTAAAATTAGAAAAAACCCTCAAAAAAGGCATTTAAACCTCAGAAAAGATCTAGCAGATTACGTCAGCCAAGCAGATCGCAAAGCGGAAAAAATTATTTTCAATGAATTAAGCAAAGCGCGCCTCAAATTTGGTTTTCTGATGGAAGAGTCAGAAGAAATCATTGGCGAAGATTCACAACACCGTTTTATTGTTGACCCTTTGAGATGGCACCACAAATTTTCTCCATGGCATTCCCTTTTTTGCTGTTTCCATTGCCTTAGAAAGCCAAGGGAAAATCGTTGCTGGTGTCATTTACAATCCCGTGAATGATGAACTCTTCACCGCAGAACGCGGGTATGGTGCTTTTTTCAATAACCGACGCTGTCGCGTTTCTGCTCGACGCAGACTGGAAGATTGTGTCATTGCTACAAGCATGCCTCATTTTGGTCGACCAAATCATGGAACCTATCTTATTGAATTACGTAATGTGATGATGGAAGTTGCTGGATTGCGCCGTTTTGGCGCTGCTGCTCTTGATTTAGCTTATGTTGCTTCTGGCAGAACCGATGGCTTTTGGGAAGATAACCTGCACATTTTTGATAAAACTACCAGCATACTGATGCTTCGCGAAGCCGGTGTTTTTGTCACTAATAAAGAAGGCGGTAGCGATATATTCCGCAAAAAAACATCATTGCCGGAAATGAACACATTCGCATCAAACTATAAAAAAAAACTTCAAAAAAGCATTTAATTCTTACAGTTTTTTACAAAACCCTTAGAACCTTAAACAAACACATGAAGAAAGAGTTTTTAATTTTCTTTCAAATAACGATAGGAAATAACTGATTAGATAGTGACAAAAAACATCACCACGAACAAAAAATGTACTTGCTATAAGCCCCCACAAAAGCAATCCCCAATAGCTTACCTTATTGACGTTTCTGTTATTCAAATTCCCCTGCAAACAAGCTGCAAAAGGCAATAAAAACAAATCCCATCATAACAAACGCCCCAAAAAGCAATTATCGAACCTGAGGCAAAAGCCTCTCCTACTTCTCTTGAGAGATCATTCTTACACTGCACGCAAAAATATTGACTCTAGAAGAGCCCACTCTCTCCTTTTTGGTAAGAGCTGCGGCATATACCTCTATTCTCTTTTCACAAAAATACGCAATTATGCCAATTTCCATTAATATATTAATTCATACAATTGTTATCAGCTTCTCCTTCTTTTCAGCATTATTCTAAAGTATGTATCAAATAGGCATGGGATTTATAAAAATGCACATTTTTGTTCTCGAGAATTGCTTCTTGAAATTCGCTCACGAACTGTTCTTGATCTTTTTTGATAGCCTCTTCCAGTGCATTTACCTTTTCATCACCAAAAATGATTTTTAATTTTTCTTTTGAATTTCCTATTTTGACAAGCATTTTCCAAAAGATCCATTGATTATCACATTTCTTACTTGACCACTTCATCCATTCTATGACTCCTAATTTATAGGCTTTTTCATATGTTGGAGTCTCTTTAGCAATACGCAACCCCTTTTTCTTTTCTTTATCTTTCTCTCTACAAACATCAATGTCATTTCTAACCGTGGAGTAACGACAATCCTTATCAAAGGCCATATATCCTTCTTTTACCGTATCAATAAGCTGCTTATAGTAAATAAAAGTTTTTCTTGCCGCTTTATAAGCACTGGAAATATCATACAATAATGCTAGAAGCTCTCTTTTACAAATGCATAGTAATTCAGCATCTCTAGGCAGACTAAGATACCAACAAGACAGTATCTCTTCTAGCGTTTCATATTCTGTATATTTAGGTATATCTTCATAATAAATTTCCAAAGACTTTAACTCTTCATAGTATCCTGAAGCCTTGTCTTGTAGTTGCTGTTCATATTCAGCCGTAATCATATCATCAATCATATATAACCACCAATGAAACAACAGCATTGTAGGCTTATAGCGCTTTTTTTTCGTCAAAGGGTCCACAAACTTTCGTAATGTGACACCATTCTGTCTCATGAATCGCACAACTTTAGGATAAGTTTCTTTAAAAATTGGACGCATCATTAATTCATTTATTCTTTCGATGTGCTCAGCAGTAAATTCTACTTCCAGCGCCTTTTCATAGAGAAAAAATATATCTACATATCCTTGAGCACAAATATCTTGTACCATTGGATGCTGCTGTTTTTTAGATTCATAAGATTCAGAAATGTATCCAATTTTTTTTATCTCTAATATACTCCTTTCCCATTCTTTTACTTCTTCATCCCATTGTTTAATCCATTTTGGCGATATTTTTTGAGTTTTTTTAACAAGCCTTTGTTCCCATTGTGCAATAATATCTTGGTATATCGCGCACTCTCGATCTTTTAGCTGCCATAATTTCTCATATTGCTCAAGTTGTTCACTTAATTGCTTTTTCTGATAATTTGCTAACCAAAGACTATAGATTATGCTCCCTATTATAACTATTCCTACTATAACTATGAAAGTATCGTGATCACTCATTCTTGCTTTCTTTTATTCTCACCAGTATTTAACGCAGCTCTTTTATCGATCCCTCGATATTGTATCAATATGTATATAATTGATTCAGGATTTGCTATATATTCTATTTTTATGAAAAAAATAAACAAAATATAGATATTTTTATTGGTAAAATAAAACAATTTGTATTTAATTGTACTGCTCTAATGATTTATGCACTTTTAAGAAGAGCTTTATAATTCTTAAAATGCACTCCCACAATATTGGTTCAAAGTACTCAAAAGCCTAACACAGCAAAACATGGCTGCGTGCTCACCTTGTTTTATAAAATTGATAAAAAGCGTCTTTCTACTCATTTATCGGCTCTTTTTTAGTAAAGCGACATCATCATACACTTTCCTAATCCCCTCAATATTACTACAGCCCCTAAAACTTGAGACGCTTCATGAAGAAGACTTATTCTTTCTTTAAGTATTTTTACTTCACGCAATCTTCCCTGCTTGGTATATGCAAGAGACATGGTTTTGACTAATGCAACATAATCAAATTTGAAACGAGAAATTCCATGTAAGATCTTTCATGAAAAACAATGAGTTATCATTATAAATCAACGTGACAGTGCTGTTATGAAGAGAACTCTCCCCTTAATTATTCATAGAGATTAACGTGGCATCGTTTTACATTCTATACACAGAAGTGTCTTTATAAAAATGTCAGGCAGAAAAAAGAACAGCCCGTTAAAAAAGAAAAACATCTCAATGCTTGCCTTTCTTTTTTCCATGAGAGTTTCAAATTGATAAGCCTGTCTGAAAAGAGTGCTGTTTATGCCCTTAAAAATACTGCTTTTGTATCAAGATCACTTACTCAGATGAAAATTGCAGTTGAGCCAAATGCGCATAAACATTATTTTTTATAATGAGTTGTGTGTTCCTTCTTCCACAAGGGCGCCTTTATCCATCACAAGAATGCGATCTGCTTTTAAAATTGTTGCCAAACGATGTGCAATGACTAGGATTTAGGATTTTGCATCAATCCTTCTAAGGTATCTTGCACTAACTTTTCACTGTTTGCATCTAAAGAAAATGTTGCTTCATCAAGCAGCAACATTTTGATTTATAATAATAATTCATTATTTTATAGGTTGAATGAGAATCCCGAATACCGTAAGATTCTCTCATTTCAAACCATGTTCCATGGTGAACCAATCAAAACCATGTCTTTTGTACGTACCAAGCGGAGAGAGCCCGCGTGAATAAAAAACTATTAAGAAAGAACTTAAAATGCCTATAATAAATTATCTCAAGTGCCAAGGGCTGTAGCAACATCCACGAGTTGGCAAATATAATGACGGTGCCGGCTTGCAACAAGAGGGGTGCATTTCTTAAAATCGCCAGTGCAATACCAATGCGTTGTTTTTGCCCCCCAGAAAGCATGGTACCACGTTCTTCTACTTGCGTATCCAAGCCATCTGGTAAAGCTTGAATAAATTCAAATACATTGGCAGCTTTAGAAGCGGCAAAAATTTCCTCTCCATGGGTATGTTCAGTTCCAAAAAAAGAAGAAAAGTTTGCAATTATTTTATTTCAAGTCTTTATACTCTAGGGAAGAAAGGATTTATGCATATATTCAAAATGATTTTTGAATTTAAAAACGCAACCACAATGATTTATAAGTGTTTAAGACCCATCTGTTTATGTCGGATGCGTTTTTGAATTAATATTTAAAGTGCACTCTTTGATAGGATAAAAATCCATCCATTTGCAATCGATTTGTTTAAAACCTTTGTACCCCATAAAAGGAGGCTTTTACATGCCAATATTACCAAAACGATTTTTGAATTTAGAAAGACGACCACCACGATCTACGAGTGTTTGGGAGCCACCTGTCCATGCCGGATGCGTTCTTGGATCAATATCTAGATTAAGAGTATCGCCTTCTTTTCCCCAAGTAGAGCGCGTCGTATATTGGGTTCCATCCGTCATAACAACGGTAATTTTATGATAGTTGGGGTGAATATTCGCTTTCATGCGTCAAACCTTTTGCGTTTATAGAATGAAATAGCACTTATTTGTTTTTTTAAGTGCACTTCCTTTGTCTTTTTGATACATTGATTTAAAGTATTTATTCCTATAACTGAGCACGCATCAAAAAACAAGTGTTCAAGATACATCATTGTATCAAGTGTTACAAATCCAATACAGTGAGCAAAATTTTATGACATTACGTTCTCGTTCAGAAAAATCGACAAAGTCTTCCCCTAAAAAATCTTCATTCTCTTCGCTTGCAATTTTTGTTCCTTATCTTTTGCGCTATCGTTGGTTGTTTATCTTTGCTTTTCTAGCGTTATCTGTTGCTGCTCTAGTCACATTAGCTTTGCCTGTGGCTATCCGCCAAATGTTTGATCATGGGTTTTCTACTTCAAGCCATGGACATATCAATTTTTACTTTGGAATTTTGTTTATCTTAGCCTTGTTTCTCGCATTTGCTTCAGCAGCCCGTTATTACTGTGTTATCACCTTAGGAGAACGGATTGTTGCCGATTTACGGCGTGATGTGTTTGTCCATATTATGAAACTTTCTCCTGCTTTTTTTGATCGATCACATTCAGGAGAGATTGTTTCAAGGCTTCTAACAGATACCACACAAATAAAATTAGCTGTGGGCTCTACCGCCTCTACCGCATTGCGTCAGCTGATTATCGTGATCGGAGCCGTCGTGATGATGGTGATCACCAATGCTAAATTGTCTTTGTTGGTTTTAGCAGCTATTCCTGTTGTGGCCATTCCCTTGGTAGTCTTTGGACGTAAAGTTCGCTCTCGTACCCGCGCGGCGCAAGATCGTCTCGCAGATGCCAATGCTGTTGCTACAGAGCAGGTAAGTGCTATTCGCACTGTGCAAGCTTTTACCGCTGAAAAACTCGTTACAATACGTTTTTCACAATTGATAGAACGTGCTTTTCAAACAGCACGTGCTTCTGTAATCTTGCGCTCCTTTTTTACGGGGTTTGCAATTTTTTTGGTTTTTAGCAGTGTGGTTGCTGTTTTATGGATCGGATCGCGCGATGTTTTGAATGGAACGATGACAGGAGGGACATTAGGGCAATTTGTCCTTTATGCGGTTTTTGGAGCTTCTACTTTTGCGCAATTATCGGAATTGGGAGCAGAATTAATCCAAGCAGCAGGTGCTGCTGAGCGGCTTGCCGAATTATTACAAGAACAACCTACTATTGTAGCACCTAAAAATCCTTTATCATTGGCGCAACCTGTTCGAGGTGAACTTGTTTTTGATCAAGTTGATTTTACCTATCCTTCTAGACCACAAGAGAAGGTTTTACGCTCGCTTTCATTTTCTGTAAAAGCAGGCGAAACGGTTGCTTTTGTTGGGGCTTCTGGAGCAGGAAAAAGCAGCATTTTTTCTTTGATCCTTCGTTTTTATGATCCGACAAATGGAACAATTCGGTTGGATGGCACAGAAATTAATCGCCTTTCTTTACAAGATTTACGCAGTGCAATTTCCTATGTTCCACAAGATGTTGCCATTTTTGATGGAACATTGCGTGATAATATTATTTTTGGAACTGAAAATACCCATGAAGAAGAAATCCTTGCTGCTGCTAAAGCGGCTAATGCACTTGAATTTATTCAAGCTTTACCAGATGGCTTGGATACGCAAGTAGGAGAACGCGGTACCATGCTTTCTGGGGGACAAAAACAACGCATTGGTATTGCGCGGGCAATTTTAAGAAATGCACCCCTGTTGCTGCTTGATGAAGCAACATCGGCTTTAGATGCAAACAGTGAAAAGTTGGTGCAAGACGCCTTAGAAGGGTTGATGCAAAACCGCACAACCTTGGTCATTGCACATCGTTTGGCAACAATTTTAAAAGCAGATCGCATTCTTGTTATGGATAAAGGCGCCCTTGTGGAAGAAGGAACCCATGCCGAACTTGTGGCAAAAAATGGCGTTTATGCTTACCTCGCAAAACTCCAATTTTCGCCTGAGTAAGTGATCTTGATACAAGAGCAGTATCTTTAAGGGCATAAACAGCACTCTTTTCAGACAGGCTTATCAATTTAAATCTCTCATGGAAAAAAGAAAAGCAAGCATTGAGATGTTTTTCTTTTTTAACGGGCTGTTCTTTTTTCTGCGCAAGATGGAGTATTTTTATAAAGACACTTCTGTGTACAGAATATAAAATAATACCCAGTTAAATCTCTATGGGCTATTAAGATGTGCAAGGAGTTCTCTTCATAACAGCACTGTCACGTTGATTTATAAGGATAATTCATTGTTTTTCATGAAAGATCATGAATACCATAGGATTTTCTCATGTCAAACCCTCATAGTGAGTCAAACAAAATCTCTTGGCTTGCACATCACAAGCAGAGTTGGCGTGTGGAGTAAAACAGTACAAGAAAGAGGTAAAATACCTCCCTTGCCCCTTTACGTTCTAAGGGCTGTCAAAATATTGGGGCGCCGACAAAAGAGTATACGCTGGCAAAAAGTATAATAGGTGCTCGCTTTCTTGAAGCCTTTATGCGGGCTCACTTGATAGGCTCTAGGGACACAAGCTCTATCCTAAAGACTGACCACACTCTTTAAAAAACTGAATATTAAAATTTTTTCATGCCCTCTCTCACCGCTCTAAACAATAGTGTTTACCGAAAATCATGACAAATTGTAATTCACAAATACGCTTCTCTCTATTGCAAGAATATCCTTTTATTCTCTTTCAAACACACGAACACTTTTTGAATATTGTTTGCAGATCCGTCTTATTGAAAAAGAGCAAAGACTTTTTTAGCACTTTTGGGCTTCTTATAACTTTTGTATGAGCGCGTATAAGCAACAGCTTTTATAATAAACTGGCTTTTGGCAAAATTGTAAAATTTTATCAAATTTATTGTTTTTAAATATCACCACGACTACTGTTCTGCTCTTGCAGACACGCAACCTCAAAACACTTTCTCTTTGCTCATAAATTGTCTCTCCAGCTCTCTCTTTCAGGCATAGCCCATAAAAATAAGGATAGAGTACTTCGATTGAACACCATCTTCTCACCCCCTCCAAGCCCCATATATTTTACAGCTCTCAATTTTATAGCATCCCCTGTCGTGCTTTAAGAAGGCATTTTAACGATGATAAGAACATGTACAAAGAGGATATATCTTTAGGGTATTTATGTTTTAAAGCTTGCACGAAATCGTAATTTTTTTGTATAGCGAGTCAAGCATATGCAGAACTGACACCCTAACCATTTCAAACCATTCAGCTGTTTCAGGAACAGATAAGCCAAGTTCTACGATTATATCTTCAACCACGAATTCACCGAAGTACGGAGGATTTTCACCATTTTTTAGCGCTCCCTCTTCAGTGATCCTCTCGATAATTAACTCATTCAGCATCTATACCAGCAAAGCGAAATATTACGTGCTAATTTTCCTTTACATTCATTAGCCAAGCCCCCTCAAAATGACCTTTTAGTGAATAGAGCTAAAAGGATAAGTCTTCAAAACCATTTGGTGAGATAGCTATATCAAGAGCACCTAAAATACGCCTTAGTTTCTAAGATAGGCAACTTCCCCCCTTTATCGTATCAGTCTTGTAGAACTTTAAACCCTTTATCTTCAAATCAAAAAATCATAATTGGATTATATTGCATAAAGATGCTTTTTCTCATTTTTCCATTTAACACACGATAAGTTACCATTTAGGCACGATGAGAAGCTTTCCCCTTATATCATACATGAGAAAAACAAAATAAGCCATTTGAGTGTCTTAAGGTCAAGGATGCCGTTAGGCGCACCGCCCTTGTAAAGGGTTGCCTTGAGGCTTAAGGACCCAAGGCTTGTTAGTCCCTTCATTAAAAGCGGGTTTGATGTTATGATTTTGGAGAGCGATTATTAAGAATTTGAGAGGCAGACAGCCTCTCATTTTGATTTGTATGCAAACGAATTGCACCCTATTTATTCAGGGAGAATAAGAACATACCCAGGAGGTGCTAAACGGAACAAGAGAGCGTCGTAACCCCACATAGCATACATGCAGCAAATAGAAAAAACGCCTTCACCAATTGCTAAGATTAATGTGAGCGATATACCGGCTTCATCTGCTGTTGCTTCGCGGCGTTGTAAGTAGTATCCGACAAAAAAGAAAAAGCACGCTAATCCACTCGCACCCGAAAAGAAGCTTAGTATGGCATGAACCGGTCCACGTATGTTGAACAGGATAAGAAAAATTGTGAAAGTAAATACTGTAAAGATCCCTTCGAATACCCCACGCACCATATTGCACAATTTTCGCATCATAATTGCAGAAAAGCTCTGTTCTGCGTATCGATTTTTTCTTTTGATGCTTGTATTCTTAGAAGATATACTGTTATTTTTAGAAGATATACCGTCCACAACTCCCCCCGTTTTAAGCCAAGATGCTATGAAGTTAGACATTTGTAATTATATCATCAAAAAATACAAGAAAAATTTATCCATTTTAATGAAAAAATAGGTGTTTTATTGAGGTGCAAATCTATTTTCTTTCGCAAGAGTTATTCAATTCGCTCGTTAATAGAAAAACTACCCCCATTGAAGAGGAAGCTATCCTGACGTAGAAAAGCTTCATAAGCTGTATTCCAATCCGCTCAGAAATCGCAACTTTCTAATCTACCCGCTTAATCCACCTTTGAAACTGCAATCAAATGAATTCTGCCGATGACAAGTAATGATAACATGAAAAAGAAAAAATATCACAATATCAAACTCTTCAATACAGTATGAGCTTTATGATTTTCACGCAAAAAGTAAGTACCACCTCATGAACGACACCATACTAAAGTGCTGTGCATTCACAAATTTCCTAGCATTGTCTCCCCTTCTCGAAATTGCACCTCTCCCGCAATCTTATCTCTCGATAGCACCCATTAAAGACTTTTAAAAGGTCCAAGGAAAAAACTCTCTGAGAAAGCTTTTAAGCCTAAAATGCCCCCGCCATTCTTATCATGATGAGGGCACCAAAAATCACGCAGAAACATGCAAAATCTCTCCGCATTTAAGAACAGGGCTTGTGCTTCAATCGCACACTTTTTCTTGTTCTTTTGTCCATTGTCCCAAAGCCGCAAGATGGTTCATCCGAGCCCGATGACGAAAGGCCTTCTGTGCAACAGCAATATTTTCATCTTTTCCCGCCCATGCTTTTAAGGCAGCTGCTTGCAGTGCTCGTCCATAGGAAAAGGTCAATTTCCAAGGCAATACGCCCAAAGAATTCATAGCAGATAAATGCGCCGTTGCTTCCTGATCAGACTGCCCTCCAGAAAGAAAAGCAATTCCGGGAACAGCGGCAGGAACAGTCTGTTTAAGCACTTGGACAGTCTTTTCAGCAACTTCTTCAACAGAAGCCTTGCGAGCATCCTTTCCATCAATCACCATATTGGGCTTTAAAATCATCCCCTCCAAAAGAACACGAGCTTCAAACAATTCTTTAAAGACAGCCTGCAAAACAGTGCGTGTCACCTCAAAGCAGCGTGTAATTGAATGCCCACACGATGATCCATCCATCAACACTTCCGGCTCAACAATGGGCACAATATTGAACTCCTGACATAAGGCAGCATAGCGTGCAAGAGCTTGTGCATTTTGTCTTATGGCGCCTCTTGTTGGCAAAGTGTATTCATCAATAGCAATTACCGCACGCCATTTAGCAAAACGTGCTCCCAAAGCATAATAATCTTTTAGCCGCTCACGAAGACCATCCAACCCTTCGGTAATTGTTTCTTGGGGAAAAGCAGCCAAGGGTTTTGCACCGGTATCAACTTTAATCCCTGGCAAAGCGCCTGAATCCCGAATAAGATCCGTCAACATTTTCCCAGTTGATGCTTTTTGCCGAATGGTTTCATCAAATAAAATAACCCCAGAGATGGCGTTTTCCATCGCTTCTTTTGTACTAAAAAGCATTTCACGATAAGCACGGCGCTTATCTTCATTGGATTCAACACCAATGCTTTCAAAACGCTTTCCAATGGTCGCCGTACTTTCATCTGCCGCCAAAATACCTTTACCCGCATGCACCAAAGCAAGTGAAATATCTTCAAGCCGTTCATTCATAAAAAATTCCTCTTTATTTTGTCTTAATTTCTAAAAATGCGCAACACTATCAAAAACACTCTACACGACTGTATAGTTTTTCTTTAACCTTCCCTTCAAAGAAGCCCTTTAAGCCTGCATGAGGGCAAGAATACCAGGAAGGGTCTTTCCTTCCATCCATTCCAAAAAAGCTCCTCCAGCAGTCGAAAGATAAGTAAAATCATTGGCAACACCGGCATGATTAAGGGCAAAAACCGTATCGCCCCCTCCCGCAATTGAAACCAACTTTCCCGTCAAACTACGTTCTGCTGCATGGCGTGCAACGGCAATGGTTCCCTTATCAAAGGGAGACATCTCAAAAACACCAAGGGGTCCATTCCACACAAGAGTAGCAGCTTCATCTATCGCAGCATTGATATGCGCAATAGAGCGCGTCCCAATATCCAATATCATGCCATCTTGTGGAATATCTTCAATGTCATAAAGACGATGCGGTGCATCTTTTTCAAAACGAAATCCAACGACAGCATCCTGAGGGAGCAGAAGCGTACAGTGACACTCTTGCGCTTTTTTAATGATTTTTTTTATCGTTTCCATCAATGCATGTTCACACAGTGATTTCCCTACATGGATACCTTGCGCAGCTAAAAAACTGTTAGCCATCCCCCCACCAATAATTAAGGAGTCAACTTTTTCCACCAAATGATTGAGCACAAAAAGCTTACTAGAAACCTTGGCACCTCCCACAAGAGCAATTACAGGACGTGTTGGATTGCCAAGTCCTTTTTCTAATGCCTGCAATTCACCTTGCAAAGAGCGTCCTGCATAAGAAGGCAACAAATGCGTTATTCCCTCCACCGAAGCATGGGCACGATGAGAAACTGAAAAAGCATCATTAACATAGAGATCTCCATTATGAGCCAAAGCTTCTGCAAAAGAACAATCATTCTTTTCTTCACCAGCATAAAAACGAACATTTTCAAGCAGTAAAACACCACCATTTTGTAATGACTCAACTGCAACCTGCACCGCCGAACCGATACAGTCAGGAGCAAAAGCAACCGGCTGATTAATGATCTTTTCCAGCACTTGCACAACAGGACGGAGTGAAAACTCTTGCTCTACCTTTCCTTTAGGGCGACCACAATGAGAAAGCAGAATAAGTTTAGCACCACACTTTTGTAGCTCAATGAGTGTCTCTTTATGCCGTACAAGACGTGTCTCGTCACAAACTTTGCCCAGTGCCATAGGAACATTAAAATCCACCCGCACAAGAACACGTTTACCCAAAACATCAACATCATCAAGTGTGTGAAACCCCATCACTGCTTCCTCTTCACTTTCCATTGTTTCAAATAAAAACGCATCCAACAACCCTGCCCACTTTTCTTTCCACTTATCCCCCTCTTTGCTTTTACAAGAGATCCACGACAGCCTATCTCTCACCCTTTGCTTAATAAAAATCCAAAGCTTTTATCGTCAAATGTACAAAAGCCCACCATTGCTCTTAATCTTCATATTCCATTGTGGCAAACAAATGCACTGGCTCAACTTGATCTCTATTAAAGCTTCCTTTTACTTCTAGGAAAAAGAGTTTACATCTCCTGTTTTCTAACGTTTTCTCAAAGGGTATCTCGTTCAGATCTTACTTTTTAAAAGTTTACTCTTTCATTCATCTTTTAAAAGCACGTATTGACACAGTATTAAAACAAAACACATCATCAATGTTTCAATAGCCTCTTCTCTCTAGCGCATGAGAACAACAGCCTCTAACTGTTTTTCTCAAAATTGCACAAAAATGAGACTTTTCCTTATAAAAAGAGGACCCTGAGGTCCTCTTATATTGTCTGAGCAAAAGCTACAGCAGTATCACTCATACGGTTAGAAAAGCCCCATTCATTATCATACCAAACCAGAACGCGACAGAGCTTACCATCAATCACTTTGGTTTGATCATTGTGGAAAATAGCTGAATGAGGATTATGATTAAAATCACAACTCACGAGCTTTTCTTCTGTCGTGTCCAAAACGCCCTTCAAAGAACCTTGTGCAGCAGTAGCAATAGCTGTATTAATTTCTTCGATTGTTGTGGAACGCTTAGCGATAAATGTCAAATCAACCACAGAAACATTAGGGGTCGGAACACGAATCGATACACCATCAAGCAATCCCTTTAATTCTGGCAAGACCAATCCCACAGCTTTTGCCGCTCCTGTTGAGGTAGGAATCATAGAAAGAGCTGCCGCACGTGCACGATAAAGGTCCCGATGCATTGTATCCAACACAGGTTGATCACCCGTATAAGAATGGATTGTTGTCATAAAGCCCTTTTCAATGCCCACCGTGTTGTGTAAAACTTGTGCAACAGGCGCCAAACAATTGGTTGTACAAGAAGCATTTGAAACAACGCGATGCTCGCTGCTTAAAGATTGATGATTAACCCCATAGACAACCGTAAGATCTGCTCCTTCAGAAGGCGCAGAAATAAGAACACGCTTTGCCCCCGCATCTAAATGAGCACTTGCTTTATCACGCGCAGTAAAAATACCCGTACATTCCAAAGCAATATCGATATCCAAATCTTTCCAAGGCAATTGAGCAGGATCACGCTCTGCGCATACCTTGATTAAACCACCTCCCACATCAATAGCATCCCCTACCACCTTAACGATCCCAGGAAAACGCCCATGAACTGAATCATAGCGTAATAAATGGGCATTTGTTTCCACCGATCCCAAATCATTAATTGCAACCACTTCAACATCTTGTCGTCCACTTTCCACAAGTGCACGTAAAATATTGCGACCAATACGACCAAACCCATTAATTGCAACACGAACTGTCATTTCACATGTTTCCTCATCAATTTTTAAAAGCACAACATTTAAAACACAATAAATGGGTATTTCACCAATCCAAAATCATTAATTCCCACAATGTCAATATCTTGATCACTCACTCACTTATCCACAATAATGCACAAGATCATCCACAATACTGCACAGAATATGATGCCCTACAATCACCCCATTCATGACAACACAAGCTGTCACTTTGTCTTTTCCTCTTTGATCTTTTCCAGCTCTTTTTCAACGGTGGCAACAACATTTTCCCAAGTAATACCAAAATGCGCATAAAGGGCATCAATTGTTCCACTTGCCCCAAAGCCCTCCATACCAATAAACACACCATCACAGCCAATAAAACGATCCCATCCTTGGGCGACAGCAGCTTCAATAGCAATTTTAATTGGTGCATCTCCAATGAGAGCACGCTGATAGGAGAGAGATTGTTGAGAAAAAAGTTCAAAACAAGGCACAGAAACCACACGCGTTGGGATGCCTTTTTCTTCTAACACCGCATGTGCTTCCACTGCAATTTGCAATTCTGAACCAGAAGCAAACAGCGTCACTTGTGCATCATCGCTAGCTGTTAGAAATTCATAAGCACCAAGCATACAGAGATTTTCTTCTTCATACTCTTGACGCAAAAGCGGTAGATTTTGTCGACTTAAAGCCAAGGTAGAAGGCGTCCCGCATGCTTTCAAAGCCAATTGCCAACACTCGACTGTCTCCATAGCATCGGCAGGACGGAACACAAAATGATTAGGCATTGCACGCAGGCAAGCCAAATGCTCTACGGGTTGATGGGTCGGACCATCCTCACCAAGACCAATAGAATCATGAGTCATGACATAAATCACCCGCAACCCCATGAGAGAAGACAAACGCATAGCAGGACGCATATAATCAGAAAAGCATAAAAAGGTTCCCCCATAAGGAATAAAGCCGCCATAAAGGGCAAGACCATTCATCACAGCTCCCATTGCATGTTCGCGAATTCCATAATGCAGATAGCGCCCTGAAAAATCTTCAGCAGAGATACTTTTCATCTGGCTACTTTTTGTATTATTAGATCCGGTTAAATCAGCCGAACCACCAATAGTCTCAACAACGACTTCATTGATCACTTCAAGAGCCATTTCCGAAGCTTTACGCGTAGCAACAACGGGGCGCTCTTCAACCAATTTCTGTTTATAAGTATCAATAGCGCCATCAAATCCGCCCACGAGATCGCCCCGCATCAATCTTTCAAACTCCACACGCTCTGAGACAGGAAGATCAGCAAATTTTTCTTCCCATTTTTGGCGTTTTTTAGCAGCATTGAGACTAGCCAAGCGCCAATTATCGAGAATATCGGCTGGAATAACGAAAGGCTCAGCATCCCACCCTAACGCGATACGGGTTTCAGTGATTTCTCGTGCGCCCAAAGGGGCTCCGTGAACTTTATTGGTACCCGCTTTATTGGGTGCTCCAAAGCCAATTGTTGTTTTACAAGCGATCAAAGTTGGTTTATCGGAATTTTGTGCCGCCTCAATAGCCCGCGCAATTGCTGCTTGATCATGCCCATTGACTTTATGTGTCTCCCAACCAGATGCCTTAAAACGCGCAATCTGATCTGTACTGTCAGCAAGGGAAATCTCTCCATCGATAGAAATATTATTATCGTCCCACAACACAATAAGCTTATTGAGTTTCAAATGACCAGCAAGGGAAAGTGCTTCTTGAGATATCCCTTCCATAAGGCATCCATCGCCCACCAACGCATAAGTGTAATGGTTGATAAGATCACCAAAACGAGCATTTTGCAAACGCTCTCCAAGAGCCATCCCCACAGCATTAGCCAACCCTTGTCCAAGAGGACCAGTCGTTGTTTCGATTCCTGCCACATGCCCATATTCTGGATGCCCAGCAAGCTTTGCTCCTAATTGGCGAAAATTTTTGAGATCTTCAATGCCAATATCTTCATAACCAGAAAGATACAAGAGAGCATAAAGCAACATAGACCCATGTCCTGCTGATAACACAAAACGATCACGGTTAGGCCAGCGAGGTTTTTTGGGGTCATGAGCAAGGAATCTTGTATAAAGAACCGTAGCAATATCGGCTGCTCCCATTGGCAAGCCCGGATGACCAGAATTTGCTTTTTCAATCGCATCAATAGCAAGAAAACGGATAGCATTGGCCATCTGATTCTGTTGGTGGGTGTTTGTCATGAATACTCGACCATTTCGTTAAATACGTTATTCTGTTGCTTTTTCCGTATTCTCTTAAAATTCTCAAGAAATACTATTTTCTAACCATTAGCGTGAGACTTTTTGCCACCACTTCAATAATATTAATAACATTCCCCTCACGCGTTCTGTATATCCATGTCATTTATGCCAATACGCGCAAAAAATCCAGCTTTTAATTTATATCTATCCCCTGCTTTGCTTGCTAAAATATCCTACATACTTAAAAATAAAATGCACACAACACAAGAGTGAAAGTGATTCGTTTTTGCATAACACATTGATAAAGGATACAATTACCCAAAGGATAAAAGCAATGAACCAAGAGACTACAGTTCTACAAGATGCTTTAGAGCACCTAGAAAAGGCACTTAGAACTTTAGAGATCACCATAATAAACCGCAATGCCGTTATTGATAAAAATAACGAATGGGAAGAAGAAATCCAACGAATGAATGCTGACCGCAGCCATCTTGCCCAAGCGCTTGACAAAGCTGAAGCCCAAATTGAACGCTTAGAGTCCGTAAACAAAGAAGTTTCCAAACGTCTTATTAAAGCAATGGAAACAATTCGTGTTGTCATTGATAGATAAAGGTTTGAATGTATGGAAACTGTTTCCGTTACCATTGATGGTAAAGTTTATCGCATGGCTTGTGACAAAGGACAAGAACGTCGTCTTATTGCGCTTGCTGCTCAATTGGATCAATATATCACACATTTAAAGAACAATTTTGGTGAAATTGGCGACCATCGTTTATCGGTTATGGCTGGCATAATGATTATTGATGAAATGGAAGAAATAAAACGAGAAAATAAAAAATTACAAGAAGACTACAATACTCTTTTACGACTCCACAACGAAAGAGACCGCACCATGGGGAAAATTATGCGTGACACCACACAACGCATTGAAAATCTCACCAACCAATTGCTCAAAGATGATCAAAACCGCACAAACCTTCAAGAACAAGAACAGGAAGATTTCTAAAAAGTACATCAGCGCGTAATAAACCAGAGATTTGACTTGTCCGCCACATCTCACAGGATAAAAATTCTTAAACCCACACCAGTGTGTAAACAGTCTGGTTTTTTATAGGAAGGATTCCAGCTACTCACGACTTATGGGATTAACTTAAACCTCAACAAGAAAGCCCTACCCTGAATATTTCACCTCCGCACAAACGCTTCCTACATCAAGGAGACTGCCTTATATCACCACATTTCAAATGAAATGTCTTTTAACCGCGCAATAAGATAACAAAATCAACATCATTGTAAAAAAATCATATAAATGACAACAGCAACAAACAAATAAAGCACCCTTCGAAAAAAAGAGCTATATTCATGTTCCCTATGAATGCATGTCCAAAATCCTTGCCCCTTAGATAATATCAAGCAGATTCAATATATATTAAAAAATAACCTTATCTATTATACCGTAAAACACCGCTATTTGATACTATAAGCACCATGGAGTCTTTGCACCTGAGATGTCCATCCGATGAAACCCACCGAAAAGAACCGTATCATTTATAAACCAGCGTGAATTAAGTATTTTCATCCTTTAGAGCAGGAAAAAAGTCAAACCCGAAGAGTATGTTAATCTCATACAACCTCAAACATCATAAACAACAATAATAGCTCTTGAAAACATCCTCTACCGCTATTTTTATCCTTATAACAAATAATCCATATTTCTCTCCCCACCCCTCAAAATCTCCAAGCTTAATAAAAGAAAGAGCAAGTCGGCATCATCATTATAGTCAGACCTCAATATTGCGATAGCCCCCTTGGCTCGTAAAACGATTCATAAGAGGGACGCCTTTCTTGTACAGCTTTTTCCCATAAAACCCACCCGCTTGTGATGTACAAACAAAGAGTTATGATTAACAAAACATAAATAAATTTAAGAAAATCTTACGGAATTCGGGGTTCTAATTCAAGTTTAATAACGATAAATTATCATTATAAATCAATATGTTGCAAATGCTTCGACAAAGCATATTTTAAAAACACATTCACCCATCACTTTTTCTCATAACATACCAGTACGATTTTTTAGGCACATAATTTTAATTTTATTCAATTCTGTTTGCAAAAGTTTAAAATGGGAAAAATTTCAAGGCTCTTATCCAAAAAGCGAAAGAATGAACTCTCATTATCAATAAACATCTCGCTCGTATAAACATCAATAAAGCAATCCCCAATCTGTCTCAATGAAATAAAAGGGGGGCTCCCATTAAATGCCTACCGTAAAAGCAGTTTCCTCAGAACTAAAACAAAATCAACAGACAACATCACCGCATCTGCTTCCATCCCCAAACTGGACGACCTAATGCAACACCTTGCTATCTTACGATAGGAGATAAAAGAATAATGGGTCTATGGAGGCATTCACAAGAAGCGCACACCCGTTGTTTTTAAAGCCTGTTCAAAGGCGCATGAAAAAACACCATGCGTAAACGGCTCAAATCCCTTTCGTTCCATCTTGAGAGACAGAAGCAATACGCAAGAGATTTGTCGCACCGGGCGTTCCAAGAGGAACACCGGCTGTTACAAGGAAACGATCCCCTCCTTGGCAAAAGCCTTCCTGAAATGCAATGGCTGCTGCTCGATCAACCATATCTTCTAAATTGCGAGCATCTTGCGTGACCACACAATGAAGCCCCCAAACGAGAGCCAAACGCCTTGCTGTTTCCACAATGGGCGATAAAGCAATAATCGGTCTATTAGGGCGTTCACGAGAGGCGCGCACCCCCGTTGTTCCTGAAGCCGTATAGGCAACGATAGCGGATAGAGCAAGTGTTTCAGCAATCTGACGCGCAGCAAGAGAAATCGCATCCGTTCCTGTTGATTCTGGTGCTGGATGTTGTGCTCCAACCTGAGCGGCATAAGTGTGATCCTGTTCGATTTGTCGCGCGATTCGGTCCATCATAAGCACAGCTTCTTCAGGATAACGACCAGAAGCAGATTCAGCAGACAACATCACCGCATCTGTTCCTGCATAAACTGCTGTAGCAACATCTGAGACTTCTGCGCGTGTGGGAACAGGAGATGTGATCATTGATTCGAGCATTTGTGTTGCCACCACAACCGGTTTTCCAGCTAAACGACAAGCTTTTATCAACTCCATCTGAAGTGCAGGGACCTTTTCCAGAGGCATTTCCACACCGAGATCACCCCGTGCAATCATAATACCATCGGAAATTTCAATAATCTTCTCTATATGCTCCAAGGCTTGAGGCTTTTCGATTTTAGCCATCAAAGACACCTTACTTTTCGTCAACTGACGCACCGCCATAATATCTTCTGGACGTTGAATAAAAGAAAGAGCAACCCAATCAACAGGCTGCTGTAAAAGAGCCTGAAGATCCTCCTTATCTTTTGACGTCATCGAATCAAAAGGCAAAATTGTATCGGGAAAACTGACACCCTTTCGATCAGAAATACGGGTACCAGCAACCACGCGGCACTGGACAGAATAACCATCACATACTTGCGCGCGCAGTTCCACCCTTCCATCATCAATCAACAACCGGTCCCCTGGTTTAACAGCCGCAAATACATCCTCATGAGGGAAAAAAACACGCTGCGCATCGCCAAGAACATCGCGATTATCTAATGTAAAGCTTTGCCCAACACGCAAATCTTCTTGCCCCTTAGCAAAACGCCCCACACGCAGTTTTGGCCCCTGAAGATCCACCAAAATACCAATGGGGCGTCGAACTGTTTTTTCAACTTCTCGTATAGACTCGACCAAATCACCCAGCATATCACGATCAGTATGGCTCATATTAAGACGAAAAACGTCTGCTCCTGCCCTAAAAAGCTTCTCAATCATCAAACGAGAAAAAGAAGAAGGACCAAGAGTCGCAATAATTTTTACTTTACGTGCACGTTTCACGGTGGAGAATTTCCTGAAAGAGAAGGTATAACTGAATTGTTTAACAAAGACTCATCCGTCAACTGTACCATCCAACTGGTTTGATTTCCGGTATCGATCTCTTTAAATTCAGCCTTTTGATATCCTCGAGGGAAACAATCATGAACCCCTTGAATAGTAAATTGGCTATCTTGCACACACATGGTCACAGAGCCTGCCCAGTTCCCTTTTTTTTGTGCCCCTTCCGCATAAAAATAATAAAACCGTGAAGCAAGGGGCCCCTCAATTAAAGTTTTACATTCCGTCACTGGTACCGTCCACCAGCCTTCGCTCACCCACCCTGAAAATGTACGATATCCAAGAGCAACCCCTACAGACTGTTGGGTTGTATTACAAACTCTAAAGTCAGCTTTTGCAAAAACAACAAGGGGAAACAAGAGCAAAATGCTCAAGAGAAAAACTTTTAATCCTTTCTGAAACACCCAATATCGCTTTTTTAAAATCACAAAACTTCCTCTATAATGCCAAATTCTCAAAACAAATTACACATTTCTTTTTTTTAAAGCTTTTCAAATCTAAAACGTATATTTTTATATTTTTCTTTTTATAGCCCTTTTATCAATGCATATATCTTAAAAATTTTACAAAATATTTAAAGTCAATTTGTAAAAAAGCTGTGTAGCTTGATTTACTTTTTATTTTCAAGCTTTTTTAACATAAATTCGTCGTCGAAAAACAACTTAAAATATATAACCTGGAGAAAAATACAATGAACGATACAGTAACCGATCAAACACACGCTATATCCGTAAACCAATTACGCTCTTTTATCGAACGTATTGAACGACTAGAAGAAGAGAAAAAAACCATTTCTGATGATATTAAAGACGTTTACACTGAACTTAAAGGCTCTGGTTTTGATAGTAAAGCTGTTCGAAGCATTATACGGCTGCGTAAAAAAGAAGAGCATGAAAGAATGGAAGAAGAAGCAATCATTGAACTTTATAAAAATGCGCTTGGTATGAATTAAAACCATTGATAACATTGGAAATTTTCTTAAGAAAAGAAAATACAAAAAACAAATGGCAAAAAATAAATGAATGTATAAAAATTTCACCCAACAATAAGCCGTTTGTGTAACTTGTAACGAGACTATCGGTCACAGAATACACAATATTGCAACAGCCCTCACATTTAAAAGGATTTATACAGAGAATTTTTATTCTTGTTCTTCAATCATTGTTTATCCACATAAACCCTCACTTGTATGCCAACCCAGTTTGTGATGTGCAAGAGAGGTGTTTTTTATGATTAAACATCTATAAATTTGAAGTGAGAAAGTCTTCCGATATTGAGGACTCTCTTCAAATTGAAAAAAATGAATTATGATGATAAATCAATTTATTATCTACGAAAAGAAACATATGAAAGCGGTCAGCAGTTGAAACCCGCTAAACGAGAGTCTGAACCGTTTACAAAAGAAGAGGTGGTTAAGGATCTTCGTCTTTTAGGATAGGGAAAAGTGCAGCATATTTACACATTTGATAAAAAGACCCTTATCAAAACTTTATTCGAATCTATTAACGGACTCATAAAGATCATTGATTCGAGAGGTTAGAATGTGATCTCTCCATTTTCCAGAAATCATCAAATAGTCTTTGGCATAGCCTTCTTTTTCAAAATGAAGGCGTTTTAATAAACGTTCGCTTTTTATGTTCTCAGGTCTATAATTTGCCATCACTCTATGCAGATGATAAACATGAAAGATATGGCGTATTAGAGCCGATAAACTCTCAAACATGAGACCTTTGCCTTGTTGTTTTTCATCAAGAGAAAAACCAAGATGACAGGCTTGAAAAACACCCCGAACCACATTTGTAAAATTCACAACACCGATGACTGTGTTTTCATTTTTTAATCGTACAGCATATCGGTATGCTTGTCCCTGTGCGCTTTCATAAGCAAATGCATTGGCTCGTGTTTCCCAAGCTGTTAGGCTGTGGTAACCATCAGATCTAACAGGTTCAAAAGGACGCAGATGATTCGCATTACGGAGGAAATAAGAAGACAGTTCAGCTGCATCTTCTAAACCGATCAATGTGGAAATTGTTCGCTTTGTTTTAATTGCCATCATTTTCTCCTCCTAGACAATGTCACAATAACACGTTGATTTATCTTAACAAATCATCATTTTTAAACTCAAATCATAATGTCGAATACAGTAAGCTTTTCTCATCACAACACTTCTTACGTTAGAATCAATGAGGATCTTTTGCTTTTCCGTCATAAGTGGGGGTGGTATGTTTAAAGCATAAGGTAAAGACAGGGGAATATTTCTTATGAATGCTCTCAAGTTCTAAGGGGCGCTGTAGCAACATTGGGGACTGGCAAAGTATGCAAGGGAATTGGCGTACTTCCATATACGAAATTCTGAAAAAACTTACGGCAAAGATAGTTTTGTTTCTTTGCCTTGTAAGCTCAGAGCATGCTTGTTTTGCGCTACCATATCACTGCTCCCCCGTATACAAATCCCAATGACCATCGCCTTGAGATGCTATATGTTACAGTGCGATCTAAAAAGTCTCTGTCATAACTCGTCAACAACACTGTTCCCGCTAAATCAGCCACAAACTCTTGTAACAAATTAAAGAAAAGCGATGATGCAATACGAATTAAAATGTTTAGATATTAATATCTGAAACATTACCGTGAACGCGCTTCCATTTCTTCGCGTAAAATTTCAAGTTCTAACCATTCTTCTTCTTTTTGTGTGCAAGTATTTTTCTTTTTTGCCAACGTTGTTGATAAACGTTCAAAACGCTCTTTATCACTGCGATAAAGGGCTGGATCAGAGAGTTCTTGCTCAATTTTTTTGATTTCGTCCTGTAAAACAGCAATTTCTTCAGGCAATTTTTCCAATGCATAAACCTGCTTATAAGACAATTTACCTCGTGTTTTTTTCTCCCGCCCTATCAAGCGATCATCTGTTGATGTGTCCTGTTTTGAAAGCTCTCCCGCATGAGATTTTGAAGGTGCTTTACGTTGCGATAATTCTGTTTTTTTGCGTTGTAAACGAAGAGCATGCTGGTTTTGCGCCATCATATCACTATAGCCGCCCGCATACAAAACCCAATGACCATCACCTTGAGGTGCCAACATATGCGTTACAGTACGATCTAAAAAGTCTCTGTCATGGCTGACCAACAATACTGTCCCCGCAAAATCAGCAATAAATTCTTGCAACAAATCCAAAGTTTCCATATCCAAATCATTGGTCGGTTCATCAAGAATCAAAAAGTTTGCAGGACGAGAAAGAAGTCGTGCAAGCATGAGGCGTGCTCTTTCTCCCCCAGAAAATTCTTTAAGGGGAGTGCGTGCTTGTTCCGGTGAAAATAAAAAGTCTTTCATATAAGAAACCACATGCCGCTCCAACCCATTGATCACAAGAGTATCACCTCTTCCCCCCGTTAAATAATGCGCTAAAGTTTCTTCTTCATTTAAAATACGTTGCTGATCAAGCAATGCCATAGAGAGGTTATAGCCATGCCTCACCGTTCCACTATCCACGGCTTCTTGCCCAATTAATGCAGAAAGGAGCGTTGTCTTTCCGATTCCATTGGGTCCTACCAAACCGATTCGATCACCCCGCTGAATGCGCAAAGAGAAATCTTTCACGATAATGCGATCACCATAGGATTTTGAAATTTTCTTTGCTTCAAGCACCAATTGCCCAGAATCATGACTTTTTGCTGCTGTCAAAAGTGCATTTCCTGGCTGCCCTTTATAGGTTTGATGACGCTGTCTTAAGTCTTTTAATTCGCCTAAGCGCCGTACATTACGCTTACGCCGTGCGCTCACGCCATAACGCAACCATTGCTCTTCACGAGCAATTTGGCGCCCCAATTTATGCTGTTCGATGGCTTCTTCTTCCAGTGCTTTATCACGCCAATTTTCAAACTCAGAAAAACGCTTTTCCAGTCTTTTGGTTGTGCCACGATCAAGCCATACCGTTGACCGCGTAACATTTTCTAAAAATCGCCGATCATGGGAAATCACCACAATCGCTGAACGCAAAGAAGCCAAAACAGCTTCCAGCCATTCAATGGTTGGTAAATCAAGATGATTGGTTGGTTCATCTAAGAACAAAATATCGGGTTTTGCAGCAATGGCCCGTAACAATGAAACACGCCGCTTTTCGCCTCCCGAAAGCGTTTCCAATTTTTCCGTCCCAGAAAACCCTAAATTTGTGCGAAGCGTATTAATCCACTGAACATCAGATATATCATCCAGCCCCGCTTCCATATAAGCATTAATATCTTCAAATCCTGAACAATCCGGATTTT
The DNA here is from genome assembly GCF_042195865.1 of Bartonella sp. AP36NXGY. NCBI lineage: Bacteria > Pseudomonadati > Pseudomonadota > Alphaproteobacteria > Hyphomicrobiales > Bartonellaceae > Bartonella > Bartonella sp. AP36NXGY. Next base: position 112,416 of record NZ_JBHIPD010000003.1, read on the forward strand.
GTGAGACATAACGGAGCGTTACTCGCGGGTGGCGAAAAATTTCGCCACCATGAGGTTCTAATATTCCTGCGGCAATTTTTAATAAGGTTGATTTTCCACAACCATTACGGCCAACCAACGCAATACGCGCCCCCTGCTCAACCGATAAAGAAGCTTGATTGAGCAAAGGCGTTTTTCCAAAATTTAAGAAAATGCGGTCAAGCCGCAGAAGCGGCACCGCCATTAACGAACGCGGCGCGGACAAGGTGCTTGATACATCACCCCTCTTGCATCACGGTAAGCACACAATTGCCGTACAGGAACTCTTTGTCTACAAGGTGCTTGGTAAACATGCCCTCTACGACCACGATACGTGCACAATTGTGATGCCTGTCTTTGTTGTTTTCTTTGATTTGCAGCTGCACCTGTTACTGTTCCAGCCAAAGCACCAAATGCTGCACCGGTAAGTGCTGCTCCAGGCGTACTTCCAGCAATAGCAGTTCCAGCCAAAGCACCGATTGCTGCTCCTCCTACGCCGTAACGTGCAACGCGTTCATCATTTGTAGTACAAGCGACTGAACTGAAACCAATGGCTGCAACAACGGCCACTTTAAAAATTGATTTTAACATATCAAAACCTTTCCTTCTCAAGATCAATACATATATCGTTTATGTCGGCACTTCATCACTAGGCCCCCCCCTGCCTTATTCAAAATATATTGGAAGAGCTTTATGGAATAGGTACAGACACTAGCAATATAGCTTTTCCAGAACCTAAATGGCAAGAAAAGGTTCCACAAATACGGTTAGAAAGTGTTAAAGAAGAGCCAAATGACACATTTTTGTCACAAATTGGCCATTTTACTCCCTTAAGCGTTAAACCTTTTAAATCAGAAAAACCGATAAGACTAAACAAACACCCTTTAGGCAAATCATATGAACAAGGCTTTGGCAAAACCGGCCAACCTTCTTCCAAACCGCTTGTCAACAACACTGAAATACCCCTTTCAGCCATCATCAACGCTTGCGTCATATGAGAAAGGCTATGATCACTTCGCTCCCCTCCCAAAGCACCGCATAAAATAAGCTTTTTAGCGCCATTTTGCAGCGCTCTTTCACATGCCAGAGCACTATCTGTCATATCTTTATCAGAGGGAAAAACTTCACGCGGAACATGACTATATTGACGTATTAAGTTCTCATCTGATGAATCAAAGTCCCCTAACCACAACTCAGGCGTCACATTAAGCGCTGCCGCATGACGCATACCACCATCAGCAGCAATTACCCGACTGTTTTGAATTTTATTAAGCAAACGATCAGTGATATGAACATCCCCATTTAATAATATCGTAAATGTTGTCATGCCATACTTTGCCTTTCACAAAATTTTCTTTACAGTGCATCTTTTTATAAGTGAGAGTCATTTTTTATAAACAAAAAGCGTGATATAGCCAAACGAATCCTTATTCTTAATGCCTTTCTTAAAGAAACATACGATACAAAGATACAAATGCAATTTGCCAAATTACTCCGCAGAAATAATGTGCACCATGGTCCAACGCACCCCATTTTTCACCGCAATTTTCTTTTTCGCTCTTGCCTGTATAAAGCCACTCTCATAAGTTTAACGTTTCTCCTTTCAGCTTGTCATACACCCTTTTCTCAAAATGATAGGCTTTCTTCCACTTCTTCTAAAACGATCAAACGTACCAACAACCACAATATCTATGTCACATTAAGCGCTCTGCAACACCCACGTATTTTGCAAATGTATGGTGGCGCTTATCATGATGCAAAACTTGAACACCTTTTAGCAAAGATTGTCCGTAAACTAGCAGTTGCATCCCATAGTTCTCATCAAAGCTATTCTGTAACAATTTTAAACTCAGAAACTATCAACGCTTTTGCGCTCCCCAACGGCTCGATCTACATCACTCGTGGTATGCTGGCATTAGCCAATGATTCTTCAGAAGTTGCAGCCATTTTAGCCCATGAGATAGCACATATCAGAGCCAATCATGGCATTTTACGCCTGCAAAAAGAAGCCCAATTAAAGATGACCAATCATATGTCTTCACGTCTTCTTTCTTCTATTGGCAAAAAACTTCATAACCCTATGCAAAACAAGCAACAACTCGCGCAATTTTCCCGCAATCAAGAGCTGGAAGCTGATTCCCTTGCGCTCGAAATGCTCCAACAATCAGGATATGATCCTTTTGCTTCACCACGCTTTCTTCAAACAATGGAAGCCTACAGTGCTTTTCGTAATATTTCTGGCACCCAAAATGCCTCTCTAGATTTTTTAGCCTCCCACCCAACTACCCCTCAACGCATTCGGCTTGCGATAGAAAAAGCGCGTAAAATCAGTAAAGGGAATAGTAAAATATCCGATCATGATTCTTTTCTCAAAAGCATTGATGGCATAATTTTTGGAGGAGGCTTTTATACAGGTTTTGTACGAGGCAACCAATTTATTCACCCACAATTGCGCATAGCTTTTTCTGTTCCAAACAATTTTACAATAGAACATTCAGCACACACTGTTTGGGCCAGTGGACCAGATAAAATTGCGATTCGTTTTGATGCTATTCCACATCCTGCTGAAATATCTGCGAGTGATTATTTGAAAAGCGGCTGGATTATCGGTCTAGATCAATCATCTATCCGCCCCATCACAATTCAAGGGCTCCCCAATCAAGAATTTATGCGCCAAGAATCCCAAAGCCAAAGTTTACTTGGAGCGCGGGCCTATGCTACCAATGATCAATGGCAATTTGATGTGGTTGTCATTCCATTCAACAACCACATCTTTCGTTTTTTGACGGCCGCTCCATATAATTCTCGAAATTTTGCAGAGGTTGCCCAAAAAACGCTACAAAGCTTTCATTCTCTTTCATCTTCACAGTTAAAAAAATTGCAGCCCTTAAAAATCCGTGTTGTCCGTGTTAAACAAGGAGAAACCGTTGCCAATCTTGCAGATAAAATGCAATACACACCATATAAAGAAAAACTCTTTCGCATCCTCAACGCCCTCTCACCAACGCAAACTTTACCCGCAGGTACAAAAGTGAAAATTATTACAGAATAAGCCTTTCTTCTCATCCGTTACAGTTTTGATTCTTTTCTGCCTGTATCACGCCCTCCCCCTTAAAGCATATTCGAAAATAAAGAGGAACACTTTAAAATCCAACTTCATCATGCCTTTATAGGTCTCCGTTTGATATATATATATATATTTCCTCCAACTAACAGCCCCCTATCTTCCTCTGTTTATCAGTAGCACTCCCAAGGAGGCATATTCCTAAACAAATATGAACATCCCCTAAAACTGACTTTATCATATTCTCATATGCCCCCACTTAATATATTCTCTTCCCCCCCAAAAAGCCTTTCACTGCTTATATATCGTAAGCATCTTCTGAATGAATCGTAAGGAGAGCAGAACGCAATTTTTGCAAAGCCCTAGCTTCAATTTGACGCACGCGCTCTTTCGAGATTCCTAACTTTTCACCTAAAACTTCGAGAGTCGCCCCCTCTTCATTTAAGCGACGAAAGCGAATAATTTCCAACTCCCGTTCGTTGAGAATTTGCAACGCATCGTAAAGCCATTGTGTACGCCGTTGACCATCAATGACTTGCTCAATTAAAGCATCAGGAAGAGGACTCTCATCCACCAAAACATCCATCTTAGCAATGGGATTATCACTGTTCTCAGAAACAGAAACACTCAAGGAATTATCAGAACTGGAAAAACGAAAATCCATCGTTTCAACATCGCGCACGGAAACACCGAGTTTTTCAGCGATTGTGCGAAAAATATCCTGTTTTGACAAAGCACTATCATCTTGTATCAGTTTTGCACGCAAACGCCGAAGATTAAAGAAAAGTGCTTTTTGCGAAGAACTCGTTCCCCCTCGAACGATTGACCAATTTCGCAAAATATAATCTTGAATAGAAGCGCGGATCCACCACGTTGCATATGTTGAAAAACGCACTTCCCGATCAGGTTCAAAACGTGCAGCTGCTTCCAATAGTCCCACATACCCTTCTTGTACCAAATCCCCCAATGGCATTTTGAAACGTTTAAAGCGATTAGCAATAGCAATCACTAAACGCATATGAGCCGCTGCAATTTGATGCATGGCATCATCATCACGTTTGTCTTTCCACCGCAGAGCCAAATCATGCTCTTTTTGTCGTTCAAGATAAGGTGCTTGCATAGCAGAACGCATCATATTACGTCCTAAGCTTTTGTCTGCATCGCTATAATTTTTGCTGCTTTTATAAACAGCATTTGAAAGATTACCCATAATAACCCCTTGCGATTAAAATTATCAAAATTGATTTGGCAACGACATCATTGTTCTTCGCTTAAAAAGAACGCAAAAGTTGTTAACTTCTGTGACCACTACTTTAACGTGTAATTTTATAATCGCAATTGTTTTTTTTACTGTCATGGTAAAACTTCTTGACATAAGACACAATTTCACCTGCAAAATGCCTTTACAATATGCCTTTTAGCCTATGAAATATTTGAAAAAACTTTCTCTTCACTTTTCATGACAAAACAGCAAAAAAATAAAGTGATCATGCAAAAGAAATGCCGTTTTTTGATAACCGGTTCCGTTTCCTTTTAAATTGAAGAATTTATTTATGCTTTTAGCTTTACAATACAACTAATAAGTGTAATTTGCAAATATAAAGCATCCAAACTGAATGAAAACTGAATGAAAAAAGAATCATTCAAGTTTTAAAGGCGCAAAGAAACAGCAAAAAATGACAAGAGTGATTGAAGCAAACGCAACAAACGTGTTAAAGAAAGAGCACCATTATGAAATTGTCGCAAAAAGCTTTTGACCAGTGTCACACTGAGAAAGAAAATGATCATGGATAGCAAGATTGTTCAACAGAATGAGATTCTTCAAGATGATATTCTCATTGAAAAACACGGAAGGGGTAAATTTGAAGGTTTTCGTTTTTATGCCAACAAAAACAGTACCGATCAAATAGCTGAGAAGCAAATTTCAACAGAGAATGAGAATTTGATTCTTGCTTTTTCCAAACGCGCGACACGTTTTTGTGCTTCTGCAAATGGAGATTTTACCCTCAGTTCTGATGGAATTGTGCGCTGGATTGGTCAACCCGTAGGACAACTTGTAGCAACAGAAGATTTTTTTAAACCAAAACTGATTGTTTTAGCAGATGAACAACTCACGGGAGAATCCCGCAATAACGTTGTGAAACGATTAGAACGCTTTGTCACCTTTCATTTTGAAACGACTTTAAAACCCCTGTTTGATTTGCGCAATGCTGATAATTTAACGGATTCAACAAACAGTCTTGCTTTACAACTTTTTAACTCTTTAGGGATTTTACCACGCCGCGAAGTCTTAGACATTGTCAAAAACCTTGCGCAAGAATCACGTGCCGTTCTTCGGCGTCTAGGCGTGCGTTTTGGCGCTTTTCATATCTATGTTGCCGGAATGCTTAAACCTGCTCCGGTTCAAGCCATTACTCTCCTGTGGAATCTTCAAAATGCGGGACAAGATCAAACTGGTTTGGGTGAAGTTTTTTCAGCATTATCTGCTGGTCGAACCTCTTTAATTGTTGACCCTACCTATAACCGCCAATTTTATCAATTAGCCGGCTACCGAATCTTAGGACAACGTGCTGTACGGATTGATATTTTAGAACGTCTTGCCAATCTCATCCGTCCCGCACTTCATTGGAAACAAGGAAGTGATCCTAAACCCGATGGAGCCTATGATGGCAAAAGTTTTTTTGTTACACCAGCCATGATGTCCATTCTTGGGGCCAATGGAAACGATATGGAAGAAATCCTCAAAGGACTTGGTTATCAATCGTACAGCATAAGCAATACTGTTTTTGAACAAAATCTCTTTGCACACCAAGCCTCTTCCCCTGTCAATAGGGCAATGCAAGATGTTCCTGCAGCAGAATGCGTTGGAAGTCAATGGCAAACAGTAAGCGATTTAGAAACAACACGAGAAGAAAAAAATACCTCATTCCCAAACACTTCATCCTCTGGTATTGAAAAACATCTCCATAAAACCAATCGTTTACCAGCAGCTGAACCTGTTGGGAATTTTGCCAAATCCCCTCGCTCTACAGAAGAAGATAAAGTTATTTTGTTATGGCATTATAAGCATCAATTTCCCCACCATGCACAAAAAAAACGTGATAAATTAGGAAATAAGTGGCAAAATAAATCGAAGAACGCTGTAAAAAAAGCGGAATACAAAAATGAAAATTCCCCTCAAGAAGCACCATCACAAGCAAAACGCTCTCATAAGTTCCACAAATCCCAAGGGAAACATGCAAATCATAAGCCCTTTCAAAAAGAAAAGCGCCTTAATCCTGATTCACCTTTTGCGAAACTAGCTGTACTACGCGATCAACTCACCAATCATAAAAACACGCACACACTTTCCTCTAAAGAGAATTAAAGTAACAAATGGAGTTTGATCTTGACCCACGTAGTAACCGACAACTGCATTCACTGCAAATATACGGATTGCGTTGAAGTCTGCCCAGTTGATTGTTTTTATGAAGGGGAAAATATGCTTGTTATTCACCCCGATGAATGCATCGATTGTGGTGTTTGCGTGCCAGAATGCCCAGCAGAAGCGATTTTACCTGATACAGAACCAGGATTAGAAAAGTGGTTAGAACTCAATCTTCATTATGCAAACAAATGGCCTAATCTAACCACCAAAAAAGATCCTCTTCCTCAAGCAAAAGAAATGGATGGTGTTCCAAATAAATTAGAAAAGTATTTTTCAGAAAATCCAGGAAGTGGCGAAGAGTAATGATAAAGTGTACACTCTCCTCCTTCAACGATTGAAAGACTTCTCTTGTAAAAATAAAAAATCCTTAAGCGAAATGATTGATTCTTTTAAATTTTGATGTTAGTGTTATTTTAACATGATCATCTTTCTAAGTATTTTTCTTTGCTTGTTATAGTAAAGCGGTGTATTTTTTTTTGATTTAAAAGTACTCGGCTTTTATGCTCACTTAATTGGTACAATATACTTGGTTAAAGAAAACTCAACCCTCAGGTTTATAACCTGTTTTCCGATACATTTGTTGATCATAAGGGAGTAAACTAAAATATGGCATCCCAACATGGAACGTCTTCCAAGACCAAAGAATTTGCAACCTCTGAATATATCGTCTACCCTACGCATGGAGTAGGACAAATTATAGCGATTGAAGATCAAGAAGTTGCAGGACATAAATTAAAACTTTTTGTCATTCATTTCGCGAAAGATAAGATGGATGTCAAAGTCCCCATTGCAAAAGCCCTTTCCGTTGGAATGCGTAAATTATCTGCTAGTGATTCTGTCGAACGTGCCTTAAAAGTTTTACGTGGAAAAGCACGCGTTAAACGGACCATGTGGTCACGTCGTGCACAAGAATATGATGCTAAAATCAACTCAGGAGATCTTATTTGTATCGCCGAAGTGGTCCGTGATCTTTTCCGCTCTAATCTACAGCCTGAACAATCTTACTCTGAGCGCCAACTTTATACAGCTGCTCTTGAAAGAATGGCCCGTGAAATTGCGGTTATCAATAGTCTTTCTGAAACAGAAGCTATCAATCTCATAGAGATGCATCTCTCCAACAAGCCGGAACGCGAGTTTAAAACTGAGAGAGAAGAAACAGATGAAAACAGTAAAGCTGTCTACGCTGCATAATACACTCTTTCATCATAATGATGATATTTCGATAAAACCAGCGAAAAGCTGGTTTTATTTTTTAACATCCTCTCTGCCCTTAAGGACAAAGTTTCTTAACCAGCGCCAATCTATAAACAATCTAACTTTTCGACAAATTCCTCCTCCTTATTTTCTTTCTTCATAGATAACAAACTGATTAATCATCATAATCTAGCATTATTCATATTAAATTAGAATCTTGAATATGGTAAGATTACTCATTTCAAATTGCTCTCATGTTGAATTAATCAAATCACTTGCTTGTCAATCACAAGCGGAGCTGATCTGTGGGTAAAAACTGTACAAAAAGAGCGAGACACTGTCTCAAGCACCAAAGGATATACCAACATTGGAATCTGGCAAGATGTGTAAGGCAGCAGGCTTGCTTTTTCATTAAGCGTAAAGATCATAGTGCCGTTTATACACTACACCGAGACTTTACCATTTACCCTTCTACAAAACCATTGGAACATTCAAAAACACCGTCATAAAATGGATGCCACAAATATTGAAAAATATTCCTTTTAAAAAAAGCGTGACAGTACAACATAAGCATATTTTGTCTTGGGCACTCTATTTTGCATGAGAAGCATTCCCCCCATTAAAAAACGCGATAAAAAAAGCATGAACTAAAACCATCATCTCCATTCTGTAAAAGGCATTCCAAATACTTTTGAAAGCTGTAAAATTAACTTAAAAAATAACAATAAAAATGAACGTTAGCATTGCCCTTTCAATTTCATATTTTTCCCAAATGAGGTTTCTCATTTCAGAGATTACGAGATATACGCAATATTCTTACTCCAATCGGACACATAAAATCTAGAATGATTCATAGAACTCTTAAAAGTCTCAATCTCTGTTTCAAACAAACCGCTAAAGATTGGATATTCTCAGCAGGAATTGTCCAGATATCATCTTCAATCTGATCTTCACGAATATGACGCAAAGGATTAGTATGAACGCCTGTCAGGATAAGCAAACGCAAAGCCAGTTGTGTTATGTTTTGTGTTTTACAGAGTAACTGATAAAAAGCAGGGACATCTTTCCAATCCATAGCTGGTCTATTTTACGTTTTATGACGTTGCTTACCTTAAGAGCGCGCGTGCTTTTTTTGCTTGTAAATCAACATCCAAACCCTAATGCAACCGCATGTTTAAGACAAAGATTAAGACGCTTCAGTGCTGTCTGAGCTGTTCCAGCTTTTGCATGCCAAATGGGAGAAAGCGTATTGCGTATCTCAGTTTGCGTAATCTCTGAAACGGGCAGACAACCTAATTTGGGGAGAATATAAAGGCGTCAGTGTAAAAACCAATCACACGCCTCACCATCATTTTTTAATTCAGCTTTACGGCTTTCAAAAGCATCTAAAGCAATATTTTTTAAATAATGGAGATTGCGCATTGCCTCACGCTTTTGTTTCTCACGTTCTTTAATGGGATCACGCCCCTCACGTAAAACAGCACCCCACCCAATTGCCAATTCACGGACTTGTTTAAAGAAACATCTCGCAACGCTCCCAAGCCCATTTCGCGGCCCCCGTGAAAGGTATAACGGTAAATCCATTGACCACCCCCATCTCTTACGTTTGTGAAGAAGCAAGCCGGTACCATCATTATATTTTCCAGCTCGTGGGTGTTACGACAGCCCTTGGCTCTTAAGACGATTCATAAGAACCATTTCTAGTCCTTTCTTATACAAATTTTATCCACACACTCATCCCACTTGTGACGTGCAAACGAGTGGTTTTGATTGATTCTAGATAGAGAGATTTGAAATAAGTGAATCTTACGTTATTCGGGGTTCTAATTCAATATGAAAAACAATGAATTATATATATAAATCAATATGTTGTCTAGTGATGAACAGATAACAAAAAAATCATAAACTTAGGTAAGAAACACTATAAAATCATTCATAAACCAGCTATGAACTGGAGAATCGTACCGGCTTTGATAAAATACTTTGCTCACCCCCACACATAACATATCTGGTTTTAAGTTTACTTATTTTTACAAGCTGTTCGCAACAAATCCCTTATATTCACAAAAATACGAAAAATATATGGACAATTCTTAGTTCAAAAATATGAAAAGACAGCGTGATATTCATAGAAAAGTCTCATGCACTTTTATCATAAAAAGCACTAAAGATTATTGAATGTGTACAACTTCTGTCTTGTAACGGTTTTCTCTTTTCTGCTCATAAGAAAGCACGCTGGCATCAGCATACACTTAACCCCAATGTTACAACAATTCTTACATTTGAAAATATTCATTATAAACATTTTTCCTTTTTTATAGAGTTTTCACCCACATGCCAGCCCCACTTGTGACCGAAAAGCAAGTGATTGTCATTGATTCAACATGGGGAAAAATTTGAAATGAGAAAATCCTACGATAGAGCTTCCATTCAAGGCGCAAAACAACAAATGATCTTTATAAATCAATGTGATGTCGATCTCTATTTTTTTAAGGAGAATCACATGTCACAATATAAGTCTATAGACAAACCATTGCCTTAAATATTCTCATAACAAACACCGGAAAACACCGGTATGCTTAAATCCTTACATAGATCAACCGCCTTAAACGATGATATTTTACGGTCTAATAGGATTCTCTCTATAGTCAATAAAGATTAAGTGCGATACAAAATGATTCTATTACTGAACTAACTTATATCAATACCCAAGCTCTTAACGAAGTCATCATAAAAGACACTGATACAAGCAATCCCTTATAGCCTCTCAAGAAAACAAGAAAATCATCTCCCACAATAGAATCATTTCTCTACAGCAAAACTTTATCCCACACATGTTCTCAAGAAAAAGTGAAAAACGCATCTTACCCAATGCATTCACTAATGAAATAAAAGAAATCCACCACTGGAAAAGAAAGAAAACGCTAAAGTTTTAACCACTAAAACAGAACGCCCACGATACATTCCCTGTTCCACATCGATAGAAGACGACGCAAGGGAACCTCAACATTCATCTTAAAGCGAAAATGCACGCCCCAAGCGTGCATTGATCGATGAAATAAAAGAAGTTGACCTCTGGAAAAGAAAGAAAATGCTCAGTCTTTAACCACTAAAACGGAACGCCCACGATACATTCCCGTTTTCAAATCAATGTGATGAGGACGACGTAATTCACCAGAATTTTTATCTTCGATATAAGTCGGCGCCTTCAGAGCATCAGCCGAACGGCGCATGCCCCTCTTCGCTGGAGAGGTTTTTCGTTTAGGTACAGCCATAAAAAGACACTCCAAATCCATTAAAACAGAAAAAGCAATGTCAAAAATGACAATGCTTCATTTAAAATACCATAAAATTTGAGTATATTATACACTGATAAAAAAGAAGAGGCAATGTCAAAATGATCCTCCTCTTACCAAAAATGACCTTCCTGTTATCAAAAATGGTGTCACAATAATCAAATGAATATCAAAAACACTGCAAAATTTAAGAATTTTATACACCAATGAAAGCTTTTTTATAAGCCCTTCATTCAATTTTTATTTGGTTTAAAAAGGGATTTGCGCATACAGTAGAGATACAGATAAAAAGAGAAGTGGATTTTTAATAAAAAACGACGCCAATTTATGAAAACAAGAAAAAGCAACAACCTTTCTCTTTAAACTTCATAATTTCATTTTTGTAAAAACAAAGGAAGCAAGAATGCACGAATTTACCACCCTTCTTGCAAAACATGGAAATACCGTTGAAAAGCGGCTTGATACCCTGTTAAGTGATCAAATCCAAACTGGTGAAATTTCACGCCCTAAAAATTTAATCAAAGCCATGCGCTATGGTGTGCTGAACGGTGGAAAACGCTTGCGTCCTTTTCTTGTAATTCAAAGTGCTGCACTTTTTGATGTCCCTGTAGAACATTCTCTTGATGTTGCATGTGCCTTAGAATGTATCCATTGTTATTCGCTCATTCATGATGATCTTCCCGCTATGGATAACGATATACTCCGGCGTGGAAAACCCACTGTCCATGTAGCATTTGATGAAGCAACAGCAATTCTAGCAGGCAATGCCCTCTTAACATTTGCCTTTGAAATCATTGCCCATAAAGCTAGTAATCTATCTACAGATATTAGAATCAAGCTGATCACGTCTCTTGCACAAGCGGCAGGACTTGGCGGTATGTTAGGTGGACAAATGCTGGACCTTGAAGCTGAAAAAAGACCGCAAGAAAGTACTGACATTATCACTCTACAACACATGAAAACAGCAGCCCTGATAAGCTTTGCTTGCCAAGCAGGTGCCATCATTGGCAATGCATCTAAAGAATTAACTGAAAAGCTTACTGATTTTGGTACCTATCTTGGTTTAGCCTTTCAATTAACCGATGACCTTCTTGATGTCACCGCCAACACGCAAACCCTAGGAAAAACGGCTGGGAAAGATGAAACGGCACAAAAAGCCACTTTTGTTCATCTTTACGGCATTAAAGAAACCCAAAAAAAGCGAGATACACTCATCAGTAAAGCAGAAGCATTCTTACATCCTTTTGGCGCTAAAGCACTCCCCCTCCAACAAGCAGCACACTTTAGTGCAATACGCCAAAATTAAACTTCATCCACCCTATTGTACATAGTGTACACCATCATATTTATTGAATGCATAATAGACTTTTCAAAGAAACGTTACCATTAATCTCCATTATAGTCCTTATCATGAAATGGGTGCGACAAATCTTAAGAAGAATTTCATTAAAACAAGCCGCGTGAATTTATAACACAAATGCATTCTGGGTATCCTATTTTGCATGAAAAATGCCTTCCATTAAAGACTGAAAGAAACAAAATGTGAAAATGCGTAATCACCATGTTTTAAAAGATATTACAGTGGGTGCTTTAAAGCCGAATAAAAAACAACCGGAAAGAGGAAAACTCGTTTTCTCCTTTATATCTTTAATCTTCTAACGATAAGGCAAAAAATAAACAGAATAAGTATAAAACCAGGCATTTTATAAACCCGCAAAAAACAATAAAAGAAGTACAATGCCCTCAGTAGAGAATCGTAATTTTTATGCCTTTCCACGCTATCTTGTTGTAGAAGATCAAATATGGTTATATTCTGTAAATTCACTCGTGTATTGCTTGCTCTCTAAAAACACTTTTACAAAAGTGCTCGTTGTTTAGTTTAAGCATCATTTTTTTGAAGCTCGTATTTAAAATATCAGAAAAAAATGAACATAATGGCTATTTTGATTTTTATGCCACCCTCAAAGAACAAAGTCTTTTAACCTAATCTACTCTGTAAACAGTCTAGTTTCCTACCGAGTAGGTTTCTCTCGCTTTCCACGCATGCGATTCACTTAAACTAAAGACTCGATAAACAGACTTAAGAATATTCACCATGCACTTCTTAAAATACTTAATGTATCAAACAGGCTACCTTCACCACCCCTCAAATGACAGTATGTTACGGCATAACAGGATAAATAAAACCACTAATTTCAATAGAACGAAAGACCAAAGCAGTATTATTACCGATCTCTCTTTTCTTAGCAAGAAAGATATAACACATTGATTTATAATGATAATTCGTGGTTGCTCAACTTGAATAAGAACCCTGAATACCGTAAGATTCTCTCATTTCAAATCTGTGTATGTTAAATCAATCAAAATCACTTGCTTACACGTCACAAGCGGGAAAAGCCGTGTGGGGCAAAACATCAAAGAAAAGACTAAAAAATTCCTCTTATGAACCGTCTTAAAAGCCAAGAGCTGTCCGCAACATTGGGAGCGAGAAAAGTGAATGATTGTGTCGGCATGCTCCTTCAAAAGCAGAAACATTTTTATTTACAAAATTGTGTAATAACTTCAATTGAATAATAATCTTGATCACTGTACAACTTTAATTCGTCACACTCTTTATCTCGTTTATTCAATTCATCACATAAAAAGAGAATTGATAAGATTAAACAGAGAATGATCATTGCAACAGAAAGATAAAGAAAATCCTTATTATTATATATAATAGCGCAATCTAATTTGTGATAAGTAGTTTTTTCAATCCAAGTGCAAATTTCCTCCTTTAAGTGCAATTTTCTTATTAAGATGAAAAGCATCATTGTAAGTGAACCTATGCCTGTTGTAAAAGCTGGAAAATATGTCCACCTTTTGAAGCCATAATAAAAAAACATGCAACATGGCCAAGAAAATGCCGCGATTATCAAGAGTATTATAGCCATTGAATATCCTTCGAGAGAATTTTTCTCATTATCCATTCAATGTCATTTGTAAATTCTTCTTGGTTTCATCATGTCATATATCGTGTTTAGCTCTATGCAAAAACGCGCTATTTGTTTAACATTTTCATCATCACCGGTCCTCATACTCGACACGAGATCAATCATTTGTGTTTTGAAACTCATGCCATTTTCACTTGAAGAATTAAGAAACTTTTTCGCGTAATCAATCATGGGGTCGGTAGAATTCATAGACATATTATAGGCCCAGATAAAATCGCTTTCTCTCCAATTATAGTCATAACGCAAACTGCTTATGACATTGAGTAACATATCTGCTGATATCCATTCATTATAATCACCACGCAATAAATTAACAAAACGTCCACATAAAACAATCAGTATGTGACGATGCCGTATAATGTCAAACTTTGGTACGATATTCTGATAGCCACGGCTATAGACGAAATTTCTTGCTTGTTCCTGCTTTTGAAAATGTTCAAAAGCCTCGTATTTTTCACTTATATATTCTTCGTAAAGTTTATTATACTACTCTAGACTATCTACGCGCGTACATCCCAACAACACAGATACAAAAAAAGAGTTATAAATGTTACAACACGCGTTATGGATAACGATTTCATCGCTTTACCTTTTAATGACCATAATTTGTACGGCTTAACAGATTCCTATCAAATATATCAATATATGCTGTTTTCTTGTGGCTTATTTATAGCAAATTGTACTCAACAATATTTCTGTACTTGGTTTTATTCCCTCTCAACGAGGGGAGATATCATTCAAAGTTTCCATAGATAAGTTTATTATCTGGATTAAGAGTATTTTCTAACATCAGAAAATACAGAGCTAACGCCACAATCAAAGAGAAAATACTCAAAAATGAGAATGTACAACGTAAAAAAATTATCTCAACAAGATGATTGATATTTTAAAGAAAACAGCAATAAAATCCGCTAAATATACCAACAATAAAATAGATCATCAAAATATCAAAATCGATCATACGGGAATTCTTATGAGGACAGGCTATAAATTGTCCGACTGCTTAAATTAGCTCTAATGAGATAAAGGGTTAGCAGCAAGGAACCAATGAAAATGGGGAAAACTGCTTCATCACCATTCCTTAATAAGCATATAATCTGGCACAATCATTTTCTTTATCAGCGTCCAATCTTATCAGCAACTCTTTGTGCAATATTCATGAGCAGCATTTTTATTTCCCTTTTAACGATTATTATGCCACGCCCACTTATAACGTACAAGCAGATGACTTTGATTGCTTCAACATACATAGATTTTAAATAAGAATAACTGAGACTATTCAGCTTTCTCATTCAACATGCAAAAACAACGATGCGCCTTAATAAATAAAAGCCTTGCCCCACTATGAAACCCTATAAAATACGTATCGTAATAAGTTAATATTTTCACTGAACTTTTTTGAGAGTTCCTTCTAAAAAAAATACCGCCAACAAGTAAATCAATAAATAAATAGCAAAAATATAAACGAGTGAGAAAAAGCCAAATATATTGACCATATACGCACTCATGTAAAAAAATACCAATAAGCTAAATCTCCCAACGGTTGACAAGAAAGATTCATATGTAGCCCTGAAATGATCACTAATACTATCGTGCAAGATAACTTCTACACGAAGATATGTATACTTAATGAGATAAAAAATCATACAGACTAAAATGACAGCCATTTCTTTTCTTGGTTCAAAGAAAGCGACTGTAGAAATCAGTAAAGCCGAAAGAAACAACAGTAAAATAAAATTCACTCTTTCACTTAGTTTTGTAAAGAGAAAACTAGCCAAGAGCTGAGAGAGCAATATTAATGAAAATGTCACACCAAGATCAAAATAAGTGACATTAATATTATGATCTTTAAATATCCACTGCCAATACTGCGAGAATATATTGAAAAAAATCAATGAAAAATAAAAGCATAAAGAGATATAAGGAACTTTAATAAAAATAGATAACATCTCCTTAGCTTCACAAATGAGAGAATTCGCTTTATTTGGTTTTTTCTCCCCCTTCAAGTCATCAAGAAAAAACAAACCAAATAGTGTCGTCATCAACATTAAAAACGCCGCGATATACCATATATATTGGCTAGAATAATCAGCAAAATATGCCCCGATTAAACTGAATATAAACATGCCGATGTAATTATATTGAGAGCTGGAACCAAGCACTTTTTTAGTGGATGTCAATTTTTCTTTTGCATATTGAACAAGTAAAGCATTATAGGCTCCAGCAATTAATGTCAGCGATAAGGCATTAAAAGTTTCTGCCAAAAGAAAACCATAAAAGCTTGTAGAAAATCCCATGAGAAAGAGCCATGTGGCAGCAAAAGCCGCTGCCAAAACGATCGATATTTTATAACTTTTTCGATCAGCAAAATATCCCAGAGGAATATCGGTAACCATCATAATAAAAGCCTGAAACGACTTAATGACACCTATATCAATAAGCGTTAAGCCTTTTTCAAGCATATAAAGACAATAAAGGCGCCAGTTAAAATCCTTATACCGTTAAATAAAAAGCCAAACGCTAATATACTTGTCATGCACTCCCCCAATAACGCCAAAAAAGGCACCCGTATACATCATTTTATATCAATATAAAAGCTTACATTTTACGACAAATAGGACTATAATCGCTATAAGGATTTCCAATCCTATCAATTTGATACCCCAAAAAATGCTGGGAAAATGCCTGAAAAATCAATAAACAATGTTCTTTCTATAATTTGATATTTGAAGAATCCGTTAAATATTTTACTGTCTCAAGAGCAGCCAAAAAACCAGCAACAACATTTACGGATCTATTTAAAGTATTCATATCGTTTTGCTTAATAGTCTTAACACACTCAAACTCATTAATATCCTTCATAAGCTTCTGATTCTAAAACAGGCATATCATCTGGTTTTACCTAAAATAATAAGCAACCAACAACAGTATTGACCATAGCTAAAGCAGCATACAACAGCACCATCTTCACATTGAAGACAGCTTGTTTAAAAAAAAACGACACACCCTTTTTACTTCAACCTTATGCGATTTTTACCTCAACCTTGCCCAAAGCGTGTATGAATATAATCACTCAAAAGCGCTTCAAATTCTTCAGCAATGTGATCACCCCGTAAAATTTTTACCTTTTGTCCCTCAATAAAAACAGGTGCCGCAGGACTTTCCCCCACTCCAGGCAAAGAGATTCCAATATCCGCATGCTTTGACTCCCCCGGTCCATTGACGATACATCCCATCACAGCAACCTTCAAGCTTTCAACGCCAGGGTATTTTTCACGCCAAACAGGCATATTTTTGTATAAATCTGCTTCAATTTTTTGTGCCAATTGTTGAAAGACCGTTGAGGTTGTGCGCCCACAACCAGGACAAGCCGCAACAACAGGCAAAAATTGCCGAAACCCCATCACTTGCAAAAGTTCTTGCCCCACCTTTACTTCTCGTGTCCGATCACCACCAGGTTTTGGTGTTAAGGAAATTCGTATCGTATCACCAATCCCTTGCTGTAATAAAATACCCAAAGCCACCGAAGAAGCAACAATGCCCTTTGTTCCCATCCCAGCTTCCGTTAATCCCAAATGAAGAGCATAATCACAACGCGCCGCCAAGGTGGTATAAACAGCAATAAGATCTTGGACATCACTCACTTTAGCAGAAAGAATAATTTTATCACGCCCCAATCCTAACTCTTCTGCTAAAGCAGCCGAAAGCAAAGCCGACTGAACAACAGTTTCCCGCATCACTTCAGCCACAGATAAGGGTTTTTCTTGCTGTGCATTTTCATCCATAAGCCGTGTTAACAACGCATTATCAAGAGAGCCCCAATTCACGCCAATGCGAATAGGTTTATGATACCGACAAGCAATCTCTATAATTTCTGCAAATTGACGATCTTTTTTTGCGCCAAAACCAACATTTCCAGGATTGATGCGATATTTTGCAAGCGCCTCAGCACACGCAGGATGCTCAGATAAAAGCTTATGACCAATATAATGAAAATCCCCCACCAATGGGATAAAAAATCCTAACCTCTCCAATCGCTCCCGTATTTTTGGTACAGCCGCCGCCGCTTCATCGCGATCAACAGTAATTCGAACCAATTGTGAACCAGCTTGCCAAAGAGCAGCTACTTGAGAAACAGTTGCATCAACATCAGCGGTATCTGTATTAGTCATTGACTGTACAACTATCGGGCTCTGCCCCCCAATAATCACATCACCAACAACAACACCAACAGATCGACGACGCTCAAGTGGTTTAGATAAAAAATAGGTCGTACTCATCAAGTCCTCAAATTTTTAAAACCTGCGCTATCAATCATTATTTACATTGACTTCCTCCGCGCTTCAAAGGACGAAAATTACACCGCCCACCAATCTTAACAGATTGCTCTCAAAAGGTTCTACCTACTAACACTGATGCAATACAATTCATAGGTAGATTCATTCTATAGACGCACCGGATAAGTTCTACTACTTCTGTTCAAGTTTATACTTCTACACTTGGTTGCTTCAAAAAGAAACTGAAACAAAACAGAGACAATACTGTATTTTTAAGTTGCATGCCGATACCTTAATCAACGTCACCACAAAACAATGTTTTACAACACAACAGATAACGCCTATCAAAGCGCAATTTTTAAAAATGCATGAAAGACATCGCCAAATTAATCCAACATATTGATTTATAATAATCTATTTTTTACAAATTTGAATAGCAACCCCAAATATCGTAAGATTTCCTCATTTTAAATCTTCTTAATTGAATCAATCAATACCACTCCCTACAGCCACAAGAGAATAGATAGATAAAAACTCCTTATAAACTATTTCAAGTGCCAAAAGCTATCCCAACACTTTAAACAAACAAAAAAATGAAGACATCGCCCACCATCTTTATGAATGAATCTTACACCATTTTGTAAAAATTTTTACCTTACATCCTTAACAAACACCATCACGAAATGAACTCAAGTACATTAAGAAATGCCTCATTAAACCCAAACTTTTAATTCTCATCTCACCCACGCGCGGCATTATCAATGCAACCTTTCAATGTTCAAGCCGTTATAGCAAAACCCCAAACACCATCCCAACTGTCACACAACAATTTAACACATGAAGGAGTCAATAAATGTGTCTATTTTCACCCCATAGAAAAAATGCTAAAATTAAAAAACGTATAGCACAATTAAAAAGAGAGCTGGTCCCCGTAAATCATTGGAGTTTTCAAAATGATAGCTTTGAAAATATTTCTGAGCTGTTTAACACATGGAAACAAAAAGGCCGTCACGCACTTTATCACCTCAACGAACATGCTACAGAATTAAAGAAAAAAGCGAAAGAAAATCCTAAAAAAACCCTCGCATTAGCAGCAGGAGTCGTTTTAGTAAGCTTCTTACTGATCCGTAAAAATTAATAACACAACCAATAACCTTCCCTTTTAATGCCCGCCTTAAAACGGGCATTTTTATGGTTTACAAAATATAAACTTTACGTCTTCCTCCTAACTTTACGCCCTCACCCAAAAGGATAAGTTTCCCATCCGACCCAGTCTATAATCCAATTTTTTATCTGGCTTCCCCCTACCCCCATCTTCCAAACATGCGGTGACACCACACCTCAAAGGACAGTGTTGTGCAAAACCACAAGCAAAGCTTCCAATACTCCACCCCCCCTACTGAGTTAGTTCAAAAGAAATGGAAGTGAGTAAAGATGCATGCGCTTTAATATTCTAAGGAACATTATTTTACATCATGACATAAAAGTATAAGAAGCCTAAGAGCTTTAAAACATGTAGTATAGCAAACCAAACGAAATCTTCCAATGTAAACAACCACTTGCTATAAGTAAATGACGCAAAAATTAAACTGAAAAAACCCAAAATTTCATCCTCCAGAATCGACTCGCTGCGAAGTATCTACATAGGTAACCACGGACATGCCAGGAATGAGTTTTTCAATTCCTTCCTGCCCAGGATCTAAAGCAATCCGTACTGAAATACGTTGCGCAATTTTGATAAAATTACCAATTGTCGTATCCGTTTTTAACAATGAAAACTCTGAGCCTGTAGCAGGTGCAAAACGAACCACACGCCCTGTTAACTTTTTGTTGTTCAATGCATCAACAGAAAAAACAACCGGTTGTCCCACACGCATCTGAGAAAGTTGCGTTTCCTTATAATTAGCAATAATCCAAATATCATCAGAAATAACAGAGACCAATTGTGTCCCCGGCATAACATATTGCCCTACCCGCGCTCCAACTAATCCAATATAGCCTGTTCGAGGAGATAAAATCTTTGTGTGATCGAGATTAAGTTTTGCCAACTCAACACTCACCTTCGCTCCCGCAATTTCTGACTGTAAACTTTGCCGTTCAAGATCCAATTGTTTTTGCAATTGGCGTTTTGTTTCGAGAGCTGTCAAGAGTTGTGAAAGAGGACGAGAAACAGAACTTGCCGCATCACCAAAACCTAACTTTTTACTATCTGGAACAACATTGGAAAATGCTCGTGAACGCGCCAATTCCACCTCTGCTGTATTAATTTCGCCCTGCAAAAGCTGTGCTTGTAATTCAATACTTGCCAGTTTTGCATTTTTTGAATCGAGAACAGCCTGTGCCCGTGCAAGCTGCTGCCGAAAAAGAGAATCATCGAGCTCAAAAAGCAGCATTCCCTTTTCAACACGTTGATAATCTTGCACATAAATCCGTGCAATCACCCCAGAGATCTGTGAACTAACCAGAGTAACATTGCCCTTAATAGAAGCATTATCCGTTATTTGAATGTTACTCACAAAAGGAGGAAGCCTCCAAGCCCACAAAATCAGCAAAACACCCGTAATGCCCGATAGGAATGCAACAATCGTAGCTTTTGACCGTAATTTTTTTATCATTTTTTGCACCCCTCTTTCTATGACATTACTCTACTTTTCTAATGCACGCAAAGAGCATGACTTAACAATCATTGTGACAAGAAAAATAACGAATACAACCATTGAAATATAAAAATAAAGCCGAAAAACGTCATCATAAGCAAAAATATTTGCTGTTAACTTAAATTTCTCTATCAACATAGAAGTACCCTGCTCACTTCTCAAGCCATTGGGAACAGAAACACCATAAGAAGGCGAAAATAAAGTATTCATCTCACCAGAAATAAGCGGATCAGTAATAATAATATTTTGTGTTAAGGACTCAAAGTTCTTATGGGCAAAATAAAACTGAAGGCTGCCAAAAAAAGCCGACCCCATCAATCCCCCTGTCACTTGCGTTAGCAAAAAAACAGCAATAAAACTTAAAACGTAACGCGGTCCTCGCTCACCAGCGATCACAAACCCTTTGAAAAGAGCCGGAGGCAAAAAAAGTGCATAACTAAAACTCACCAACCCTTGGCTCAACATCATATCTTGTGGGCGCGTTAAATGGTTTACATGACTATCTAAATAAGCTCCTAACGCCAAACAACCCAAAGACAACAAATAAAAATAATCCTCACGCCCCGCCCGTAAAAAAAAGACACAAACAGCCCCCCCTAACAGAATCCCTAATGTCACCGCAAGATACATGGGCGCCATCTCACGATTGAGCAAACCAAAAAGATTAAAAAACCCTACGGGCAAATTTGACCGCTCCAATAAAAAAACATGAAAAATAAATAAAATAAAAACAGATTGGACCATTTCTTTACTGAAAATCCAACGGAGATCAATCAACGGTTTTTCTCTATTAAGCTCAATAATAATAGCAATAGCCAACGAGAAAATAGCAAGTGCGAGCCCCCAACCAATCCATGGTGCTTCATACCACCAATACAATATGCCAACAGACATGATCACAGCATTTAATCCAAGACCAAGAGCAATCAAACCATAGCTTATCCAATCTAATTTTTGAATAACCTTACTACGCACAACAGGAGTAAGAGGCAAAGTATAGATACAGACCAAGCTGATAAGAACCAACCCCATTTCCAGAGCGGAAAGACTGGAAAAACCACCATTTTCCAGCAAATCAGGAGAAATCAAACGTGATAAAGGTGCCGCTAAAGCCGCATTCATATAATTCAAACTAAGACCAACAGTAAACTTCTTTGCTGGAGCAAAAGCCTCCATCATATAAAGCAGCGCAAGCGAAGCCAAAGGAGCAGCAGCAATCCCAGCAAAAAAGCGAATAATCAATGCAGAACGCAAATCCGTAACAAAGAGCTGCAACACGCAAACCAAAACAAAGCCAAGAATTGATAATTCAGCAAAAGCGCGCAGCCCAAATTGATAGCGGATTTTGATCAACATAATCGCTACACTCACATTTGGCGCCATATAAGCCGCTACCAGCCATGTCGTCTCGGCCAAAGTTGCATGAAAATCACCCGTAAGATGGACAATGTTAGACTGAACAATATTAGCCCCTAAACCATAAGCCCATTGCAAAATAAGAGAAGCAAAAATATAAACAAAGCACTTTGGCAAAGGTCCCGCAAAGACACGACCAGGATGAGGAAAAGGTTTTGCACTCCTTTTAGCAGACACAACCGTACTCTTTTTTCCGCTCATGTCATCTTTTCCTGTAACTCTGCTACGCTTCTATCAACACAGCACCATCAGCTGACAACTGCTGGAAAAAAGCCTCTATTTTATGATTGTCCTCATCACTTGTCCCTCCTTCTAACGTCGCTTGAATCTGCAAAATCTGCTGTTCTAATACATCAAAAGAAAGATTCTCTACAGCCACAACGTGCTCTACCAATAAAGAGCAGCCTGAAAAGGTAATATTTGCAACGCCCCCGCATACAACAAATAATTTTTCACCCACAGAGGTGCGAACACGAACACTGCCCAACACAATACTTGCCACCAATGGCGCATGATGCGCCATAACTGTCAAATAACCTGAGGCTGAAGGAAGAACAACAGACACGACCTGCTCTGAAAACACAATTTTTTCAGGCGATACAAGCTCAAATAAAAAATGCTCTTCTCTATTGTTTTCCACAAAAGTCTCCACAATACCCGATATAAGGACTCTCCGTTTTCTCCAACGACTCGTCCTTTTTAACGAAAAATACCCATGACAGTTTTCTCTTGAATAAGAAGCTTCTTACTAAGAAGCCTCTGCCATGAGACGCTTTCCTTTTTCAAGTGCTTCATCAATCGAACCAACCATATAAAAAGCAGCTTCTGGCAAATCATCATAATCGCCAGCACAAAGCCCCTTAAAGCCTTTGATTGTCTCTTCCAAAGGAACGAGTTTCCCCGGTGAACCAGTAAAGGCTTCCGCAACATGGAAAGGTTGCGAAAGGAAACGTTCAATTTTACGCGCCCGCCCCACCAGCAATTTGTCATCTTCAGAAAGTTCATCCATTCCAAGAATAGCAATAATATCCTGAAGCGCTCTATAACGTTGTAAAATGGTTTGCACTTGACAAGCAACAGTGTAATGCTCTTCCCCCACAATCAATGGATCCAACATACGCGAGAAAGAGTCAAGCGGATCAACCGCTGGATAAATCCCCTTTTCCGCAATAGAGCGCGAAAGAACAGTTGTTGCATCCAAATGAGCAAAAGACGCTGCCGGCGCCGGATCCGTCAAGTCATCTGCCGGAACATAAATTGCCTGAACGGAAGTAATAGAGCCTGTTTTTGTACTAGTAATACGTTCTTGCAACGCCCCCATATCTGTTGCCAAAGTTGGCTGATACCCCACAGCAGAAGGAATACGCCCTAAAAGAGCAGACACCTCAGCTCCTGCTTGCGTGAAACGGAAAATATTATCCACAAAGAAGAGAACATCTTGTCCTTCATCACGGAAACTTTCTGCAATTGTCAATCCTGAAAGAGCCACACGCGCACGCGCTCCTGGTGGTTCATTCATTTGCCCGTAAACAAGGGCACACTTTGACCCTTCCGTTGAACCATTATTCTCTTTTGGATTCACATTCACGCGGCTTTCGATCATTTCATAATAAAGATCATTTCCTTCACGTGTACGTTCTCCCACACCAGCAAATACAGAATAGCCACCATGTGCCTTTGCAATATTGTTTATAAGCTCCATAATGAGAACGGTTTTTCCAACACCAGCACCACCAAACAAGCCAATTTTACCTCCTTTAGAATAAGGGGCTAACAAATCCACGACTTTAATACCGGTGACAAGAATTTCCGAAACAGTCGATTGCTCAACATATTCAGGTGCCTCTTGGTGAATAGAACGTGTTTTGGTTGAAGCGATTGGTCCCACATTATCCACCGGTTCCCCAATCACATTCATAATACGTCCCAACGTTGCTTCTCCTACAGGAACGCTAATTTGTGTGCCTGTATCCACAACCTTTTGGCCCCGCATCAAACCATCAGTCGTATCCATAGCAATCGTACGCACGGTATTTTCACCCAAATGCTGCGCAACTTCTAATACCAAGCGATTGCCTAAATTCTCTGTTTCCAAAGCGTTGAGAATATTTGGCAATTCACCTTCAAATTGCACATCAACAACAGCACCAATAATCTGCTTGATTTCACCAACAGCGCCTTTTGCACGCTCTTCTTTTTTTGCGGATGTATCTTTTTTTACAGGTGTATCTTTAGCTGCATCACGCGCAGGTACAGAGGAAGCCTTTACATCCACTTGAGATTTCGAAGCGGCTTTTTTCACGCTGGAACGAGCAGCTGGTTTCTTTTTTTCACCTTTTTCTGTTCCTTTGCTTGAGGTTACTGCTTTTACCATCAATCCTTACCTTCTCCATTTAAAGCGCTTCAGCGCCCGCAATAATTTCGATCAATTCTGTCGTAATCTGTGCTTGACGTTGACGATTATAAGCCACCGTCAATTTACTAATCATTTCACCCGCATTGCGCGATGCATTATCCATAGCTGTCATCTTGGCGCCCATTTCACCAGCAACATTTTCTAGCAAAGCCCGAAAGATTTGCACCGAAAGATTACGTGGTACAAGGGCCTCTAAAAGAGACGCAGCATCAGGTTCATATTCATAAACAATCGATTGTGAACCTTTGTTATGATCGGTTTGCTCCACAATATCTATTGCCCTAACAGTTGCTTTTGGAGCAACCATTGGAATCAAATCCAAAGCTGTTGGACGCTGATTAATTACGGAAACAAATTCAGAATAAAACAGCGTACAAACATCGAAAGCGCCTTCATTGAATAAATCAACAATCCGTTGACTAATCATCACTGCTTCTGCAAAACCAATTCGCTTTACAGCATGCAAATCGATATGATCAATTATCAAGCCTTTGTAATCACGCGATAAAATATCCGCGCCTTTTTTACCCACAGTGATAATTTTTACTATTTTATCAGCCGCCAACAATGCCTTAATCTGTTCACGTGCACGACGAGCAATTTGCACGTTAAAAGCACCACACAAACCGCGCTCAGCAGTACACACCACCAAAAGATGTACATCATCGCGCCCCGTACCACGCATAAGAGTAGGCGCATCAACACCATCTACATCAGCAGCAACACTGGTCAAAATATCAGCCATTCTCTTCGCATAAGGGCGTGCAGACTGCGCTGCCTCTTGAGCACGATGCAACCTTGCCGCTGCAACCATTTGCATAGCTTTGGTAATCTTTTGTGTTGCTTTAACCGAAGCGATACGGTCTCTAAGATCTTTTAGTGAAGCCATTCAAGCATTCCATCAATTCATCACGAGAAATTTTTTGCATAAGTATCAAGAACAGTTATCAACTTATCTTTCAGCTCATCTGTTATTTGCTTTTGCTCAGCAATTGCCTTTAAGAGATCTTGATAATCACTACGCAAAAGCACTAAAAGTCCCTGCTCAAACCGCACAACATCAGAAACCGCCAAAGCATCAAGATAGCCATTCACACCCGCGAAAATAACCACCACCTGTTCTTCTGTTTTGAGCGGAGAAAATTGCGGCTGCTTCAACAGCTCTGTCAAACGCGCACCCCGATTTAACAGACGCTGGGTTGACGCATCCAAATCAGAGCCAAACTGCGCAAAAGCTGCCATTTCACGATATTGCGCCAATTCACCTTTAATCGAGCCAGCAACTTGCTTCATTGCCTTAATTTGTGCAGCAGAACCAACACGCGATACAGAAAGACCAACATTTACAGCAGGACGAATTCCTTGATAAAACAAATTAGTCTCTAGAAAAATTTGCCCATCAGTAATCGAAATCACATTTGTAGGAATATAGGCAGAAACATCATTTGCTTGCGTTTCAATAACCGGCAAAGCTGTCAACGACCCAGATCCATTTTCCGCATTCAACTTCGCAGCCCGCTCTAAAAGACGCGAATGCAGATAGAAAACATCTCCCGGATAAGCTTCACGACCTGGAGGACGACGCAATAAAAGAGACATTTGACGATACGCCACCGCCTGTTTTGATAAGTCATCATAACCAATCAAAGCATGTTGCCCATTATCACGGAAATACTCACCCATAGCACACCCAGCAAGAGGTGCAATAAATTGCAGTGGTGCTGGATCAGAAGCGGTCGCTGCAACAATAATAGAATATTCCAGCGCTCCACGTTCTTCTAAAACTTTAACGAATTGTGCCACCGTCGAACGTTTTTGACCGATAGCCACATAAATACAATAAACTTTGTCTTGCTCTCGTCCAGCCCCTGTCTCATGAAAAGGTTTTTGGTTTAAAAATGTATCGAGCAAAATTGCTGTTTTTCCTGTTTGGCGATCACCAATCACCAATTCACGCTGCCCCCGTCCAATAGGGATGAGTGCGTCAATCGCTTTCAATCCGGTCGACATCGGTTCATGGACAGACTGACGCGGAATAATTCCAGGAGCCTTAACATCGACACGACGACGCTCTGTTGCTTTAATGGGCCCCTTCCCATCGATAGGGTTTCCCAACGCATCAACCACACGCCCAAGCAAAGCGGGACCCACAGGAACATCGACGATAGCGCCTAGCCGCTTTACACAATCACCTTCACGAATATCACGATCTGAGCCAAAAATGACCACACCAACATTATCAACTTCCAAATTGAGTGCCATACCACGCACACCGTTTGGAAAGGCGACCATTTCCCCTGCTTGGACATTATCCAAACCATAAACGCGAGCAATACCATCCCCTACAGAGAGAACCCAACCAATTTCTGAAACCTCAGCCTTTTGGTCAAAGTTTTTGATTTGCTCTTTTAGAATTTTTGAAATTTCAGATGGTCTAATATCCATCAGCTGACCTCTTTTTTCAATGCAAGCTTAAGTGAAGACAATTTTGTGAGAAGAGACGTATCAATTTGAGACGATCCCACACGAACGATTAATCCACCAAGAATTGTTGGATCCACAATGATGTGCAGCAAGACTTTTCCTCCAACAACACCTTCCAAAGCCTCACACAACTCTTGTCTTTGTTGAGAACTTAAAGGGCACGCAGAAACAATTTGCGCAGTAACCTGCCTACGAGCGCGTGCAACACAATGCTGAAAAGCACGTAAAATACCAAATACGGCACTAAGCCTACGGTTTATTGCAATAACGCGTAAAAAATTACCAATGACCTGCCCTGCGTTTTTATCAGCAAATTTGATGTTTGCACAAACAGATTGCATCACCTTAATTTGCTCTTTAACTGAAAAGAATGGACTAAGCACAAAGCATTTTAAATCCTTATGCTCCAAAACAAGCAAAAGATCCTCTACTGCCTTTTCAACCTTTTCAACGTTTCCGGCTTCTTGAACGCAATCAAAAAGCGCTTGCGCATAGCGTTGATCTACCAACGGCAGCGGTATGAGAGAAAATGAATCCGACACGAAATACCGCCTCTTTCCCTTGAGCGACTCTCTGATAGTTATCAGATGAAATGAAACAGACATTCTCAATCTTAAGAATCTTTTTCTTAAAACCTAGAACAAAAATCACTTGGTTTCTAGCATAGACATAGCCGACTCGCAACACCACAAATCGCTGCTTTTTAAAAATTTTAATAAAATATTCAAAATATTTTTGAAAAGCATTTTTTTAGATATACAGGATGGCATCACAGTTTTTTTATGCTTCTTTTTGACATTCTCTGAGCGATTTTTTCACTCTCTTTGATTTTTCTTCAAATGCCCTTGCCACCATAACAAAACACTTCTTCTCTAAAAAACACTCCCTTTATCACCACAAGACCTTTAATGAGATGCAGCTGCGATTGAAAAAGTCTATTATTTCAAACTGATAAGAAAGAAAAAAACAATGAATATCCTCCTAAAAATTAAAGAAAACATTGCTCTTTTTTCTTCAAATACCCACTCCTTTTAAAAAATTTCACCAAGTAATATTTTCTTGTAAGCACACTCTTTAAATATACAAAACTTTGATTTATAATGACAATATATCATTTTTCATACCGGATAAGCTTCAAATATCGACAAATTCTCTCTTTTCAAATTTTTTTATCAAAAACATGACCTTCATTAAGCCCACATAGCTTCACTTTATATGGCACTATATTGCACTGATTTTAGAAGAAGCATAGATCAATATCAATTTGAACTCGAATAGAATTGGGTATTTTGGGTGTACAGCTAAACATTTTCAGCCCTTATAATCGCCTATCAAAAAGATACTGTCCCTCATACAAAAAAGAAGTGAAAGCCGAAATGATAGTGCCCTCGAAGAAGAGAAGCGATTCTGCTGGTTCTATAACAAAGATATTTTTTCCCGTGGCTCTACTTAATGCAATGGACATGTATCATATTTTGCTGCCTGGATGCTTATTCTGAATAATATAAGAGTTCAAGTAAAGCACCTTAAGCAAAGAGATCTTCACTTATGCGATACTGGTTTTAGAAAAAACTTTGCGGATCAATATCAATTTGAACCCGAACGGAACTGGGCATTTTGGGTGTACCGCTAAGCATTGCACGTATAAACCCTTGTATATCAAAAGAACGCTGTCCTTGCAGCAAAAGCCGAAAACGATAACGCCCCCGAACCAAAGCCAAAGGCGCTTCTGCTGGTCCCATAACCGAGATATTTTTTTCCCGTGGCGCTGCCTGACGCAATGCGCGCGCATAATGTTCTGCTGCTTGGCGCTGTTGTGCAGACACGATCAAAGAGGCAAGCCGCCCATAGGGAGGCAAATGATAATGCTGACGTGCTGCAATCTCACGTGTGTAAAAATCTTCTGGCTGGCATGCAAGTAAGGCTTTGATGACCGGATGATCTGGTTGATAAGTTTGCAATAATCCTAAACTTTTCAATCCCACACGCCCTGCTCTTCCGGTAACTTGAGAAAGCAGCTGATAGGTACGTTCACTTGCGCGTAAATCGCCATTGGCAAGACCAAGATCAGCATCAATAACACCAACCAGAGAGAGCTTGGGAAAATGATGTCCTTTAGCAACCAGCTGTGTTCCAATAATAATGTCCACATCGCCATTGGCAATGGCTTGTAATTCGCTTCGCAACTGCCCAATCCCTCCTTTGAGATCTGTTGAGAGGATCAATGATCGCGCTTGAGGAAAAAGCATTTGTGTTTCTTCGGCAATTCTTTCCACACCTGGTCCGCAAGCCACAAGATGATCTAAGGTTCCGCATTCAGGACAGGCTTCAGGAAATGGTTCATGATATCCACAATGATGACATTTCAGTTGCCCTTGCGCACGATGTTCTACCAACCAACTTGAACAATCGGTACAATGAAAACGATGTCCGCAAATTCGGCATAAAGTCAAAGGTGCATAACCACGACGATTAAGAAAAAGAAGAGCTTGTTCGCCCTTATCAAGCGTTTGTTTTAAAGCCCTTTCAAGAGCAAAGGAAATAAAGCGCCCCTTTTGCACCCCTCCTTGGCGCATATCAACCACCCGCAACTGTGGAAGTGCAGCTTCTTTAAAACGGGAAGGTAAATGCACCTTTTGATAACGCCCTTTTAAAACATTGGCTTGGCTTTCAATCGACGGTGTTGCTGAAGATAAAATAACAGGAAAATGCTCAAAAGAGCCCCGTGCAACAGCCATATCACGCGCATGATAAAAAATGCGCTCTTCTTGTTTATAAGCGCTATCGTGCTCTTCATCGACAACAATCAAGCCAAGCTCATGAAAGGGAAGAAAAAGTGCTGAACGAGCCCCCGCAACGACACGCACCCGCCCTTCTGCAACTTGCCGCCAGACGCGTTCTCTACGACGTGGCGTCAGATCAGAATGCCATTCTGCTGCCGCAGCGCCAAAGCGTGCATAAAAACGATCTAAAAACTGCTGCGTTAAAGCAATTTCCGGCAATAAAATTAAAACCTGCTTACCTCCTCTGAAGGCTTGAGCGACCGCTTCAAAATAAACTTCCGTCTTTCCTGATCCGGTAACACCATCAAGCAAAAAAACTTGAAACTGAGAAGATAAAACACCTTCCCGCAATAATGTTGCTGCTTCATTTTGCGCTCCCTGCAACTGAGGGGGACAAAAATCAGGATCAGGCATTGCCACAAGATCAGGAGCAGGAACCTTAACATCTTCAAAAATTCCTAGCGCTTTTAAACCTTCAACAACAGAAACCGAAGTTCCAGCCGCATGTGCCAGACCAGAACGTGTCCATATCTTCTCATTACGCACCAATTCCAAAATCCGTGATCGCGCTGGTGTGAGACGTTCTACATTTCCACCACAATATCGCAAACCCAGCATCTGCGCTTCCGGCTCTAAAGCAGCCGGTACCGACAAAACCAATCGTGCTACAAGACCAAAAGGTGCCATTGTATAGCGACTAACAAAACGCAAAAATGTGATCATTTCTGCCTTTAATGGGGGACAATCAAAAACATGAAGCAGAGAGCGTAATTTTTCACGCGCCACAGGAGCAGACTTTTGCCCATCGGCTGTCTGCTCTCCAACGTCCACAACAAAACCGCAAAGCTCACGCCCCATCAACGGAACCCGAACAAAGGAACCAACGTTCACCTCCATAGAAGATGGAACTTTATAACTATAAGCGTGAGCAACAGGAAGAGGAACCAATACGGATACAATCTTTTCCTCTATCATGTTTGAATTCATCTTTTAAACCAATCTACGACCTATTGAACACCAACAGGCCTAAACCTTAATCTTTAAACACTCTTATAAAATTCATTGCAGGATTCAATCCCCCCGATTACAACACTTTTCTAACAAAAATTCTTTTTAATACTCATTTCATCACCAAAGTGCCAATAAAAGAACCAATCTCATCGTCTATAATAAAAAACTCTATAGCAAAAAAAAACAGCGCCATTCTTCTGTGCAAATAAAGCGCATCACTATTAAGCATTCAACATGCTATCGGTTAAGTGCATCCTTCAACAAAGCGATCCCATAGTATGACTTCTTCCCAACGCACACTTTTATTTTTTTACCGCCTCATATCTCAATTTATCTTCAACAAACTGATTTATAAAGATATAATCATCATTTTACCTATCGTAATAAAACCCTCAATACGATGAATTTTTCTCATTTCAACCCCATCGAGGAACATTTGTAAATCCTTATTGATGAAAGAGTATCCCATGATTTTAATTATAGGGAGAATAATATTGCAAATGGAGCCGTTACAATATTCACCTTGGCTTTGTGCCAAAACGTGAAAACACGTGTATACATCTTTCAGCTTGATTGAGAATCAAGCAACAATACAAGCAGCACAAAAGCGTATTGTTGAAGAATGGAGAACACAGAATAAATCAATGTAATTGACCATAAAAAAACCCTTCATGCGTAAAATTTTACAGGCGTTCTTCAACAGTGTTTTACGACAAAATAAATCCATCCGCTTTCATCAAAAACAAAGTTAAACATACCCCCTAAAAAAGGAAGGTATCTTATGATGCACTCTCAAATATCAAGAGCAATCGCAAATAGGAAATGAGCAAAGTGTTTGATAATGCTAGCTTATTTCCATAAATATAAAAACACCGCTACGCAAAGATGCCAATACGCAAAAATGTTGGTACGCAATGAATTCTATACCTTATCACGAGTAACACTATGAAATGGGTGTGGAAACGATAAATCATATTTCTTTACCGAAAACGGGTACATGATTAACACCAT
Source organism: Bartonella sp. AP36NXGY (assembly GCF_042195865.1). NCBI lineage: Bacteria > Pseudomonadati > Pseudomonadota > Alphaproteobacteria > Hyphomicrobiales > Bartonellaceae > Bartonella > Bartonella sp. AP36NXGY. The sequence continues at coordinate 144,463 of NZ_JBHIPD010000003.1, forward strand.
AGCATTCTTGTTCTTTACACAGATATTAATTCTTTCTCTTGCTTTTGCAGTCAACAATAGCGCATAACAAAAAATAGGATAAAGCTAAAAAGAAGAGGTTAGAGATGAAATTTTTTGTGGATAGCGCCAATATTGAAGAAATTCAAGAGTTACAGAATTTAAGCCTTGTTGATGGTGTCACCACCAATCCCTCTCTTATCCTAAAATCAGGACGCAATATTCTTGATGTTACAAAAGAAATTTGTGCTCTCGTTAGCGGACCTGTTTCTGCTGAAGTTGCAGCAACAGAATTTGAAAACATGATGAAAGAAGCAGCTGTTTTAGCAAAGATTGCCGACAATATTTGTATCAAGCTTCCTTTAACACTCGATGGATTAAAAGCCTGTAAAGCCCTCACAGCAGCAGGACTAAAAACAAATCTCACCCTTTGTTTTTCTGCCAATCAAGCCTTATTAGCCGCCAAAGCAGGCGCAACATTCGTTTCACCTTTTATTGGTAGACTTGATGATTGTGGAAATGATGGAAGTGAACTGCTTCATGAAATTCGCACAATTTATGATAACTATAACTTTGAAACACAAATCTTGGCCGCTTCAATCCGCACCGTTAATCATGTCAAAGAAGCAGCACTCAGTGGTGCTGACATTGCAACAGTTCCACCAGCAATCTTAAAAGCACTGGTCAAACACCCTCTCACCGACAAAGGGTTGCAAATATTCCTCGACGACTGGAAAAAAACAGGACAAAATATTGCTTAATATCTAGAATTTTTATTGGAAAGATCTTTTGAAAGTAACAAAAAGATCTGTTCAGCCAACTCTTCCGCAACACGTTTTTTTGCATCTTCTTCTGCTTGCAGCGTTGCATATTCTTGACGAAGTCGCTCAAAAGATGCATTCATCATTGCTGTTCCTTTTGCAACAAGAGTATTTTTCATATCCTGCAAAGTGTAAGAAGCTCTGCTCATAACAGTTCCAACAGAAGGTCGTCCCTTTCTCTTTTTCTCGAAATCAACCTCTATCTGCATAGATTCTCTTGTAAAGACGGATATCTGTAATGCCAATTGATAAGCAGGTAGAGAAGGTTTAGCACCATTTCCATACAAAAGAAAAAGCAGATGGTTGCGCACCATTTGTCCAAAACGATCCGAAGGTTCTTCCACAACAATAGAAGCAAGCTTTTGCGCTAATCCCAAAGAAGCTTGTCCAGAAGGGTATCCAGAAGCAGGATTCCCATAAGAAGCAGAATCCATTGTCATTGCACTCTGCAACTCTTGACGGTAAAGCGGTTCAACTTTGCATCCACACAACAGTGTGAATACACCAGCTAAAATGACAAGAATAGAACTTCTAAAAAACGACATTCACAATCCTTTGTGGAACAACAATGATTTTTTTCACAGGCTTTTCAATTAGCTGCGCCTTTACAAAATCTAACGCCAAAACCGCTTCTTTAATCATCACCTCATCAGCAGTTGCTGCAACGCTCACCTCACCGCGTTTTTTACCATTAATTTGTACTGGCAAAGTATAGCATTCCGCAACGGTTAACGTGGGATCATAAATAGGCCAAGCAAGCGCAGATATTAAATTTTTTCCCCCTAAAGCAGCATGACATTCTTCTGCTAAATGGGGCATCATGGGTGCAATCATAGCAAGAAAAAAATCCATAGCTTGACGTAAAGAAGCTTTCATTTCATCGTCAACACTTTCTATCCTATTTAACAACGGCGCCATAATATTCAAGAATTCATAAAGGCGTGCAATAGCCCGATTAAAAGCGAATTTTTCCAAATCATCTTCTACAGCGTGGAGCGTGCGATGTGCGACCTTTGAGAGTTCCAAAGCCGCTCCCTGATGCCCTGCACAAGGCGCCACATCCTTTAAAATAGAAGCACTCACAGCCACATGGCGCCAAACACGCTGTACAAAGCGATGTGCACCTTCAACACCAGATTCTGTCCAAATGACATCCCGCTCGGGAGGAGAATCTGACAACACAAACCAACGCACAGTATCAGCGCCATAAGATGCAATAATATCATCAGGATCAACGACATTCTTTTTTGATTTTGACATTTTCTCAATCAAACCAATCGTCACTTCACTTTGATCGGTTAATTTATAAGCACACCGCTTTCCATCTTTTTCAACAATCGAAATTTCTGCTGGAGAAACCCACCCTTGATCATCCCGATAGGTTTCATGCACCACCATCCCTTGGGTAAAAAGCCCCTTAAAAGGCTCATCTACCGTCACATGACCGACCAATTTCATAGCACGCATAAAAAAGCGCGCATAAAGAAGATGCAAAATGGCATGCTCAATTCCACCAATATATTGTTGCACAGGCAACCATTCAGCTGTTGCTTGTTTGTCAACAGGTCCCTGCGCAAAAGGAGCCGTAAAGCGTGCATAATACCAAGAAGAGTCAACAAATGTGTCCATGGTATCGGTTTCGCGTTTGGCAGGTTGACCACAGGAAGGACAAGTAACATTTTGCCATGTTTCATGTCGTGCAAGAGGATTTCCTGGTTGATCAAAAGTAACATCATCAGGCAACACAACCGGTAAATTGGCACGTGGAACAGGAACAACCCCACAAGTTGTACAATGGATCATCGGAATGGGGCACCCCCAATAACGTTGACGTGAAATCCCCCAATCACGCAAACGAAATTGCACTGTTTTCTTCCCTTGCGGTTGCCCATTGAGCATTTGTTTTTCAAGCTTTTTAGCAGCTTCTTCAAAAGCTTGTCGGGGTGTCAAACCATCCAAAAAACTGGAATTGATCATCACCCCATCACCCGTATAAGGTGTTTCAGGTGTGACAAAATCTTCTGCTTGCTCTCCTTTTGGCAAAACCACGGGTTTTATTGGAAGATCATATTTACGCGCAAAATCGAAATCTCTCTGATCATGAGCTGGACAACCAAAAACAACCCCTGTTCCATAGTCCATAAGCACAAAATTCGCGATATAAACGGGAATATGTACTGTTGAATCGAAAGGATGAACAGCCAAAAGGGGCGTGAGAAACCCTTGTTTTTCAGCTGTTTCAAGTGCTGCCGTTGTCGTTCCACCACACCGACAATTTTCAATAAAAGCACTCAACGCTTTGTCTTTTTTTGCCAAAGCTTGTGCAATAGGATGATCAACAGACAGAGCCAAAAAGGAAGCGCCAAACAGTGTATCAGGACGCGTTGAATAACAAACAACCTCATCAAATTTCTCACAAACATCATCAGCATCACCCGCCGACTTTAAGGCCCAACGAATCAGCAAACCTTGTGATTTTCCAATCCAGTTTTTTTGCATGGTGCGAACTTTTTCCGGCCATTGGTTCAGCTCTTCAAGCCCTGCCAAGAGATCTTCACTAAAGTCGCTAATTTTGAAAAACCACTGCGTCAACTCACGTTGTTCAACCAACGCACCAGAACGCCATCCCCGCCCATCAACAACCTGTTCATTGGCCAAAACAGTATGATCAACAGGGTCCCAATTCACCTTAGCCACTTTACGTGCTACCAACCCCTTTTGATAGAAATCAAGGAACAACATTTGTTGGCGGTGGTAATATTCCACATCACAAGTTGCAAATTCACGCGCCCAATCTAATGAGAGTCCTAATTGTTTTAATTGCCCGCGCATGACCGCAATATTTTGATAGGTCCAAGTTTTAGGATGCACTTTATTTTGCATAGCGGCATTTTCAGCCGGCATCCCAAAAGCATCCCACCCCATGGGATGAAGCACATTAAACCCCTTGGCGCGTTTATAGCGTGCAACCACATCCCCCATGGCATAATTGCGCACATGCCCCATGTGAATGCGCCCAGAAGGATAAGGAAACATTTCTAAAACATAATATTTTTCACGAGCATCTTCTTGAAGAGTCTGAAAAATTTTCTTTTCATCCCAAATTTCTTGCCATTTTTTTTCTCTCGCACGTGGATTATAGCGTTCGCCTATATTATAATGTCCAATTGTCATTCCCATTATACTCTTTTAATAAAACAGAACCAAAAACTTGTTTTATTATGCTTGACCATGGATTAACCTCATCGTCAACATTTTCGTGAAATATTTCCCTAAGTATTTTATAAAACTTTAAAAAAAACGACCAACTCTTGAACAAAAAAGGTAAAGCACAAAAACATGAATACACAAACGCCCCTCGATGCCCCTTCCATTGAAGCATGGCAAAACCTTCAAAAAGACATTGCTGAAACATGTCAAGAGTTACAACGCCCTGTAGAAGAAATTGAACTTATCGCTGTTTCAAAAACTGTTTCTGCTATTGATATACGACCCCTTTTGCAAGCAGGCCAATCTTTATTTGCAGAAAACCGCGTACAAGAAGCAGCACAAAAATGGCCTGCTTTACGTCAACAATTTGAAAATATTAAACTCCATCTCATCGGTCCCCTACAATCAAATAAAGCCGCTGAAGCTGTCAAAATTTTTGATGTTATTCAAACGGTTGATCGTGAAAAAATAGCCAAAGTTTTGATGGAAGAAATGCAAAAGCAAAAAAAGAATCTCCCCTGCTATGTTCAAGTCAACATTGGGTTAGAACCGCAAAAAAGTGGTATAGCACCACAAGAAGCTACATCTTTTGTCAACCAATGCAAAAACAATTATGGACTTGATATCATCGGACTTATGGGCATCCCCCCTGTCGACGAAAACCCCGGTCCCTATTTCGCTCTTCTAGCAAAATTAGCAAAACAAGCAGGTCTTCCAAAGCTTTCCATGGGTATGTCCAGTGACTTCAAAACCGCTCTACAGTTTGGCTCTAATATCCTTCGCATTGGCTCCGCTTTATTTGGAAAACGCCCCGTGTAAAACAATTTTCCCTCATATAAATCTATTCCCCCTTCAATAAATTCCCATTGAAGATTCTACGAACAAGCCAAAAACAGCAGAAATGAGAAAAATATTTCCTTCAATCTCAATAAAGGAGCAATTCTAGCAAAAAAGATTCCAGTCCCTCTTTCATCCTGTTAGCAAAATAAGCAAAAAAGCTGGTCTTCTCAAATTTCTCACCGGCACATCCACAACGCGTACAATAGCTTCAAAATAGCATTACAATTTTGCTCTCATATTCTCGCACATTGCTTCTACTTTACTCCCCTCTGACCGCCTCTCCAGCAAAAGCAACATAAAAAATAAATCCTTATATAAAAGCAAAATGATAAGAGGGGCGTTGAGCATGAATGAAAAAACTGTCGCAAAATCACTAATAGCAAAAGAATATTGAATACGATTATCGCAATGATTTTCATTGAAAATCACGCATTCTCTTAACTTCTCCAACATGCGTAAACAATTTCCCCGCATGCCAATGGCGTAAAGCAGGCAAAAGAGGCTTATGGCTGCATAATACAATAACAAAACTCTTTCATGTAAGTCACTTGAGCAAAATAAACATCTCAAATACCCAATAGAGCACCAAGAGCCGCGCTAAACAACATGCTAGCAATCTATAAGATCAACGATAGCATAGAGGCTTTCTATGCTCTACAAAGCGTAAATACAGTCAATATCCGCCTGAAAAATAAAAGAACTAATCCCAAGCATATGCGCATAATACATGCAGGCAAAACAATGGCAATGAGACCGATTTCAATAACGATATTCCTTTGTCGTTCTCTTAAACAAAGAGAAAAACTTCAACTTTTCATATACGCAATTTTTCTAAATTTAAACTTTAATTAAGAAAAAACAGGAGATATTTCTTATATTTTAAAATATTGCAAATAATATTATTATCTTTTTAAGAATAAAATTTCATACATACATAATATATATATGATTTATAAATTATTTTTATTGTTATTTTTTTAAATTTATCTTTTATGATGATATAAAATACATAATAGCCATTTGAAATGTATCATTATGATACTACTTTTAATATAGATAATTAAGGAGAATTAATATGTTTGGTTCATTCAACACATTCGGTCATATGGCGACAAGTCCTTTTTTGGTCATTCGCACAATTCAAGACCTACTCATGGAAATGCATGTAACGTTAGTGGTTTTGCTAATAACATGTTTCACTCTCCACTCAACTAGCAACTGAGGGAGGACTAACAGGTGCAGCAGGAGGGTATCTGTTTGGAGGACTACAAGGTGCTCTTACAGGTAGAGCTGTAGGTTTTAGAGGGGGACTCATTAGAGGTGCTCTTTATGGCTTTGGACAATCAGCTTGGAATTGTTGGTTCTAATTTATAGAGAATAGCTACAAAGATATCTCTGAAATTAGTAGTTTTGTAAATATATTTGAAAGAATATACCAAAGTTAAATATCTACATCTTTGGATAAAATATTTTTCAGGGATATCTATTATTTATAACATATTATAATTTAGGATTTTTTATAATGAATATTCGTTATGAAATAATAAGGCTATTTTGCATTCTCTTTGTATTCATCCCTATATATGCTATTGGTTTTAAAAAAATTGGTGGTTACAGTTAGAAAGTAGCTATAAAAACAACATTATATACAGTAATTATGTTCATTATTTTTGATAGTTTATGTAGATATTTTGGTTTATATTAATATTTAGTAAATTTATTCTTTTAAAAAGCACTCTCATTCCCTCTCCATTTTTTATAGGGTATTTTTTTAATATCTTTATGCTTTTATAAAAAGCTCTTTACTACAATAGGTTTTGCTACATTTAAATATCCTAAAAGCATAAAATGCTCTCTTTGAATACAAACGTATCAGATTTAAAAATTGACTATTCTAATCTTTGTCATTTAGTCTAACCTCATAATGAAAAGCTTTTGGGAAAACTCTGCCACAAATATAAAAATACAATGGCTGATTTTTCTAAAAAATAAAAAGAGGGAAACATGACTGAAAAAATCTATCCAGTATCAGAAGAGATCAAAAAAAATACTTTGCTCGACGAGGAAACTTATCAACAGTGGTATCGAGAAAGCATCGATGATCCAGAAAGCTTCTGGGCCAAACATGGTCAACGCATTGAATGGTTTAAACCTTTTACAAAAGTAAAAAACACTTCTTTTAATGATGATGTATCAATTCAATGGTACGAAGATGGGATAACAAATGTTGCCTATAATTGCATTGATCGCCACCTGAAAACCCATGGAGACAAAATCGCGCTCATTTGGGAAGGAGATAATCCTTATCATGATAAAAAAATAACCTATAACGAGCTTTATGAACATGTTTGTCGTTTTGCTAATCTTTTGAAAAGTCGTGGCATTAAGAAAGGCGATAAAGTAACCATTTATCTTCCTATGATTCCCGAAGCAGCCTATGCCATGCTTGCTTGTGCTCGCATTGGTGCTGTTCATTCGGTTATTTTTGCAGGCTTTTCTGCTGAAGCAATAGCAGGACGCCTTGTCGATTGTGAATCAACCTTTATGATTACCGCTGATCACGGCTTGCGTGGCGGCAAACGGATCAACTTAAAAGACAATGTTGATCATGCTATTGAGATAGCAGCACGCCAAAACGTGCATGTGGACCAAGTCATGGTTATACGGCGGACTTGTGGACCCATTCAATGGGTAGAGGGGCGTGATTTTTGGTACCACGAAGAGATAGCTCATACCAAAACAGCTTGTCCACCAGAACCCATGAATGCTGAAGATCCACTTTTTATTCTTTATACTTCAGGCTCCACCGGCAAACCTAAAGGTGTTTTGCATACCACAGCAGGCTATCTTGTTTTTGCCTCGATGACTCACCAATATGTTTTTGATTACCACCCCGATGAAGTTTACTGGTGTACGGCTGATATTGGTTGGATAACCGGCCATTCTTACTTGGTTTATGGACCTTTATGTAATGGTGCGACCACTTTAATGTTTGAAGGCACACCAACCTTTCCTGACAAAGGCAGATTCTGGGAAATTGTCGACAAGCATCAAGTCAATACACTCTACACCGCACCAACAGCTATCCGCGCCTTAATGGGAGCAGGAAATTCGTTTGTTGAACACTCAGACAGAACATCGTTGCGTCTTTTAGGCACAGTAGGAGAACCTATTAACCCAGAAGCATGGGAATGGTTTTATCATATAATTGGAAATGACCGTTGTCCGATTCTCGATACATGGTGGCAAACGGAAACAGGAGGGCATATGATCACACCCTTGCCTGGTGCAACCCCCCTCAAAGCAGGATCGGCCACACGTCCTTTCTTTGGTGTTCAACCCCAAATTGTTGATGCCCAAGGCAATGTTTTAGAAGGTGAAGCAGAAGGCACTCTTTGTATCAGTGATTCATGGCCCGGACAAATGCGCACACTTTATAAGGATCATGAACGCTTTATTCAAACTTATTTTTCCTCCTATAAAGGAAAATATTTTTCAGGCGATAGCTGTAGGCGCGATAGCGACGGTTATTATTGGATCACAGGACGAGTTGATGACATTCTCAATGTCTCGGGGCACAGATTAGGAACCGCTGAAATTGAATCAGCTCTTGTTTCTCATCCCTCTGTATCAGAAGCAGCTATTGTGGGTTACCCGCATCCCATTAAAGGACAAGGAATTTATAGTTTTGTGACCCTCATGGAAGGAACAGCGCCAAGTGAAGAATTGCAAAAAGACCTTATCAAGCATGTGAGACAAGAAATAGGCTCTATTGCCATATTGGATAAAATTCAGTTTGCTCCGCAGCTTCCCAAAACGCGATCAGGGAAAATTATGAGACGTATTTTACGAAAAATCGCTGAAAACGATTTTGATACTCTCGGAGATATTTCAACTCTTGCCGAACCACAAGTTGTTGAAGATCTGATTGCCAACCGACAAAACTAAAAAACACGACGCAATACAACATACGGTGGTTTTTGTTTTTTTTGCTAAAATTATCTCAGCATTATTACGAAAACCACCGAGGAGAATAAAAAATAAAACAATTCACGAGAAGCTCAATCATTCTAACAACAAACGCTTTTTTTCATAACAGGTAAGAAATAATTTAAGCAAAAACCTCAGGATTGGGATGCGAACAAGAATAAGAAAGTAAGATAAAAAGAGCAACATAGCTTTTTAAAATCACCCAATGTCCACTCAGTGCAAAAAAAGCCTCTGAGTAAGAAGGAAAAATAGTTCTGATGTTTATGCTAGAATCCCTTTGAAATTCCTGCTAAAATCATAAATAAGGCTAAAAAAAGAAAGTATAAGTGATAATATTCTTGAGCAAAAATATTTATCTATAACGAGGGTGTATAAAAAATATTGAAAACCATGAAATCTAAAATAAACAAGCTTACAACAAAAATCTAAAGCAATGAAAGTAAGAGTTTTTAGAATAAATGATGCAATATAAAATCAGGAGTAATAATAAAAAGTGATTCATTTTGAAAATGTCGGCCTACGCTATGGAATGGGCCCTGAGGTCCTTCGTGATATTAGCTTTCATATTCCTCCTGGATCATTTCAATTTCTCACAGGTGCCTCTGGAGCAGGGAAAACGTCGCTGATGCGTCTTATGTTTTTGGCACTCAAACCCACCCGCGGTCATATTGATCTCTTTGGAACAGACACAGCATTACTCAAACGACAAGAGCTCCCTGCGCTGCGACAACGTATTGGGGTGGTTTTTCAAGATTTTCGTTTACTCGACCACATGACCACTTATGAAAATGTCTCCTTACCTTTACGCATTAAAGGACAAGAAGAAGCAACCTATCGCAGTGAAGTGGAAGATCTTCTCTGTTGGGTAGGTCTTGGAGATCATATTCATGTTTTACCACCGGTTCTTTCCGGTGGGGAAAAACAAAGGGTAGCCATTGCACGCGCACTCATTGATCAACCTGAAATTCTACTTGCCGATGAACCCACCGGAAATGTCGATCCGCCCTTGGCAAAACGCCTCCTCCGTTTGTTTATTGAATTAAACCGTTTTGGAACGGCTGTTATCATTGCCACCCATGATATTGCCTTAATGGAACAAGTTGCAGCACGGCGTATGCTTCTCCATAACGGACGGATGACGATTCATGAATAAGTCTTTCCCCATTTTTACAAGCAATAAAAAAAATACAACAGCGATTATTCCCAGTGGTAATATTTCTGGAAAAGCATTAGTTGCCGTGATTGCTATTATGACATTTCTTTCAAGCCTCACCTTAATCGGTGTTGATTTGGTCCAACGTGCCGCCCAAAATTGGAGTAATCAGATTAGCTATGAAGCAACAATACAAATACGCCCCATTGACAATGTTGATATCAACAAAGCACTCCGTGATGCCGTACAATTGGTTAAAACATTTTCTGGTGTACAAGATGCAAAAATTGTTGACCAAAAAGCTACAGAAAAGTTACTGGAGCCATGGCTTGGAACAGGCTTCAATGTCAATGAACTACCCCTTCCCCACCTCATCATTGTGACCCTGAAGAGAGATGAAAAAATCAATTTTGCAGCCATTAATCACGCCATTAAAACCCAAATTCCAGGAGGTCAATTTGATGATCACCGTGTTTGGGTTCATCGTTTTGCGACCATGGCACACACCACTGTTTTCATTGGTTTTTCAATTTTAGCATTGGTTTTAGGCTCTCTTATCCTCACCATCATTTTTGCCACCCGCAATGCATTGGCAGAAAATACACATATTATCAATGTCTTATATTTCCTTGGTACTGAAACTCTTTTCATTGCTCGCCAATTTGACTGGCATTTTTTTAAAACTGCGCTGCGTGGTGCTTTATATGGTGGTCTCACAAGCATATTTCTATTTTCAGCCTTTTGTCTCTGGACGAATTATAACTTGGGAAGAGTAGAAGCTAGCCAAGTAACAGCTTTGTTTGGACATCTTTCCATAAGTTCCATCCCCTACGGAAAAATCATTTTTCTTATTATTTTCGTTTCTTTTCTTACCACCCTTACAAACCGCATGACTATTTTAGCGCAACTGAAAAAAATTGATCAATGTGAAAACGGTTTATTTTAATTTTATGACTTACAATACTTTCAACTCATTGACGCAAAACAATTTAGAACGTCCTCTTCCAAAACGGACCCACTATAATAATTGGTCTCCCTGCTTTTTATTTCGCTATTTTCCACCGACAACCCTTACTCTTTCAATCATTGTTTTAATTTTCTGGGGCGGTTTTATTATTTTTTCTGAAAAAACTGAACGACTCTCTCCCCCAACACCTCTCCCCAAAGCGGATGCCATTATCGTGCTTACAGGCGGAGAAAACCGAATAGAGACAGGACTTAATCTCTTACAAAGGGGGCTTGGTTCACGTCTCCTCATCAGTGGCGTAAACACCACAACCAATCTGAAAAGTCTCATGCACAACATGCATATTACCCCACGGCTTATCTCCTGTTGTATTGACATCGGGCATCAAGCGATTAACACCAGAGGAAACGCCGAAGAAAGCGCCGCTTGGATCAAAAAACACCACTATAGAACCCTTTATATCGTCACCCATGATTACCACATATGGCGCTCAATGCGAGAACTTAAATATTTAATGCCTGATATCCATTTCATTGCCTATCCTGTTAAAAAGAACAATGCTGAAAGCGCAATACAACAGATCAATCAAATCCGCATTCTTATATTCCAATATATTAAAACGCTCCAAGTCTATATCAGAACCGCATTCTAATCTTTATCCTTCTGACTTTTTAAAAACCTTGCCACCCACGAACCGCTTCATACCTTTCCACACGAATTACCGCCATAAAAGCCCGCCAGAACTTCCCCCCATACAAAGCACAACGCCCCGATACACGTGTCACTGTCTTGCACATTAACCAAAAAACATCTCTTACATCCCAAACATATCTCACAGCGCGGATCTGTACATACCATCCCAATATATAAGCTCTTGTAAATAAATCTTCCCAGATAGCTATAAAATCAAACTTGTCATAAAAATCTATTTACACCACTGTCTTACCCTTCATAAAAAATGCAAACCGCCCCACCCTATATTTTGCCACCCCCCAAGTATTACGATAGCTCTTAAACCTCTTGGGATGATTGGTAAGAGGCATGCATTACGCCTTTCTTAAACACGAACATACCAACCTCATATGACATGCAAAGAAGTAATTTTAATAGATTTAAAATAAGAAAATTTATAATACTTAGATTTCTCATTTAACAGAGAGAACATTAAACTATCATTATAAGTCAATATATTAGTAACAATCTCTTATTCTAAAAAGCATCTTCATAAGAGCATTTTAGATCACAGATAGGAATAAGCTCAAAACGCACACCGCGACAAATACCCTACGTTTTTTATCGCAATCTTTTTTGAAATCATTTCGCTCTCTAAGATCACCTTTTGTCTGGTTTCCTCTCCCAAAAAGAACGAAAACTTTTAAACTCTATTGATCTGTAAACAATAATAACTCAGCTTCTTGTCTAACGCGTTCCACCTGCTCACTTCAATATCAGAACATCTCAAAAGACAGATTTCATGAGAATTGTCATTTCCTCTCAACATCTCAAAAGGCGACGATTCTTATTAGCAACGATTTGTAAACAATCCACTTTCTCTGGACAGGTTCCACTCAGCTTCCCCATTTATATGGTTTACTCACATAAAGCTCGATAAGAAAACCCTGCCTGAGAATATTCATCACTGCCGCTAAAGCTCATGCGTCATAATTTTAGCGACCTCACTGCCTAAGGTGCTTTATCACATACAATATATTGATTTATAATGAAATTTATTACGCTTCAACTTGAATGAGAGCTCTCAATATCATCAGATTCTCTCATTTCAAATCTGTTCTCTATTGAATCAATCAAAACCATTTTCTTGCACATCACAAAGGAAGAGAGCCTGCGCAGCGTAAAACTGTACAAGAAAGACATGCCTCTTATGGACTTGTCTCAAGTGCCAAGGGCTGTCGCAATACCCACGAGCTGACAAGGTGTGTGATAGTGCCAGTTTGTTACGACACAGCGCTATTTTACCGCACAATGGATAATTTAACCTTTTCAGTTTCTCTCACTTCCAATTTTGGCAGGTTGCGCACAATTTTCATTGTTTCCAAGCTTACAGTAATAACCCGCTGAAACAATTCCAATGGATAAGCTGGATTACCCACCGTTTCAACAGCATAGCGATTGGCATCATTCACAATCCCACTCGCTTTATCCGTTTTGACAACCTGCCGCTCCATAACCCATTCAAGAGCAGGCCTGCCATTGATCACATACTCATAAGCTTCAAGAGGAATATTCTGCATCGTGATATTCGCATTATAAACCACGGTGCTTTTGTCAATAGCACCACGCTTACCAGCAAATTTCATTGCTTCAACACGATAAAAACTCTTCTCATCAGAAATCACCCAAGTTCTTGGATCACCCTGTTTATAGGTAACGGGATAGGGTTCAACTTCTTCATAATTCATATGCAAATCACCAAGCTTTCGCCCCGCTGTAACAAAAGCCCAAAAATCCTCTACCTTTTTAACTGTTGGAATACGCGGCAATTGTTTAGACAGATTATGCGCATAACGAGCACGATAATCTTCAGAATGCAAAATCCCATAAACATAATAAAACAAATCATCCTTTGTAATCATTTCACCAGGATAAGCTGCCTTAAAATAAGCCAACCCTTCATCCGTAAGAGCATCACGCCGCTGTAAACCAGTTTCTTTGCTTTCCTCTGCAAAATTTGCAAACAAATGAACCTGATCCCCCTCCTTATTTTTCAAGGACACAGTATCTTCATAAACATACCGTGGAAAACATTGACCAGTATCCATTGCATGAAGATTAGATAAATTCTTAGTCATCAGAACAGAAAATCCACTGCTTGCTCCAATTCCCGTAACTTGTATCACCTTATTTTCAGCCGCTTGTTCCAAAGGAAAAATACGTGGCATTTGTAAAACTCTATGGTTAAAAACACGATTGTAATAGAGCCACTGTTGTGTAAAAGGACGATAAAGGCTCTGGGTAATATACGTATCTTTAAATTTAAAAGCTTTCCCCCTTATTAATTCTTCTTTAAGGCTACTACTCCAACTAATCTTTCTAGAATCTGTATTGACAAAATCGTTCACAGCATTTGCACGTGCTTTGCGATCAGAATGTAGATACGCAGCATTAAAACGCTCTACTTCACTGTTATAAAAAGCAATCATATTGCTCATATTCTTTGCTAAAGCTTCACGACTTGAGTTATATGTCCAAGCATCACGACTAGTTTGTATACCGCCAGAAAAATTTTCAAAGAGCCTTTTATCACTGCCTTTCTTGTCACCTAAGGCTAGAAATTTTTCAAAATCATTATTGCGCTGATTCAGCCAATCGCCATGCTCATCAGGTGTAATCATCTGCCAGCTGTGTTCACGTGTGATACCACCAATACTCCCCAACCTCTGAAGTTCACGGAGCTTTTCTTTTGCTGTGAGATAATCTCCAATATCACGAAAATATATTTTCCCATGCTGTTGTGCATCCGGATTTTTAACCAAAATGGAAATCGCAATAGGTGCGCGAGACCCAGAACCAAAAATCTTTCCCCCCTCCTTTCGAGAGAGTTCTCCAGAAGTTCGTTGATTCCCCCGCAAATGGAAAATATAAAGGCTGCTAAATTCCTCGATTAAACATTTTCGTAAACCATCCGTAGAGTAACTACTAATAAAACCTGCATTTGTCACAAAACCAATAACACCACAGTCTTTTATACGGTCACTTGCCCAACGAATGGCACGAATATAACTGTCATAAAGTCCATTAACATTGCTTGCTTTGGATTGAGCAGCATAAGTTTCACGAATGCGACGATCCAATTTAGGATAGCCAATATTCTGCGCATTGTCGTTTTCACTTTTTTGTCCAGAAGAATAAGGGGGGTTGCCAACAATAACACGAATATCCAGTTCCTTCTGGTGCGCCCGACGTGTACTGTTATCCACCAGCAAATCACTGATCAGGTCTTTTTCTTGCTCATAAAGCTGGAATGTATCGGTCAAACAAATTCCCTCAAACGGAACATAATCGCCCCCCATCAGACCATGATAGGTCGTCTCAATATTAATGGCTGCAATATAATAGGCTAAAAGCACGATTTCATTGGCATGAATTTCACGACAAAATTTGTGTTTCATCTCCTCTGGTTTTATCAAACCCGATTGTAAAAGCCGTGTGATAAAAGTCCCCGTTCCAGTAAAGGGATCCATGATGTGCACACCCGATGAGCCAAGCGTTTGCCCAAATTCTTGCTCTAAGACATCATTGACAGAGTGCAAAATAAAATCCACAACCTCGACGGGGGTATAAACAATGCCTAATTTTTCTACAGTGCGTGGAAAAGCATAACGAAAAAACTTATCATAAAGCTCTACAATCAACCTCTGTTTTGCTTTTGGATCCGTAATGCCACTGGCTCGTAATTTTACACTTGCGTAAAATTTTTCCAGATCTTTGGATTCCTTATCAAGATTTGCCTCATCAAGCACATCAAGCATACGCTGCATAGCACGCGAGACAGGATTCTCACGTGTGAACTGATAGCCTTCAAACAACACCTGAAAGACAGGACGCGTGATAATATGCTGTGCCAACATCTCAATCGCATCAGCTTCTGTAACAGCATCATTTAAGTCATCACGCAGTTCTGCCACAAACCTGTCAAAGGCTTGACGCGCCTCAGTATTTGGCTCTGCCAGAATGCCTGTTAAGCGCGTGATATGATTCTTAGCAATTTCAGCAATATTGCTCGCCCAATCCTCCCAATAATCACGTGTCCCACATTTCTTAACGATCTTTGCCAAAATCGCACGAGAAAGTTCATCTACGCAGAAAGAAAGCTCCTCGTTTACCTGCTCTGTAAGAAAGCAATCATGCTCCAGACTTCCAATTCCCGCTCGTGCAGGCTGTGAGCGAACCGGAAGATTGTCTACAACAGCCGTAACAGCCTGTAACTCAGTGCTCTGTGTGACACCAATAATCTCAATCACATTGCTAATATCTTGCCCGAGGGATGCCTTATTAATCGTTGCATCAAAACGATCATCATGTGCACGCAAAGCATTTAAAATTTGCCAGATAACCCGATATTTATCATTGTTGTTCAAAGCCTGTTCCGCTGGAGTATCAAGAGGAATACCAATTGGCAAAATGACATATCCCATCTTTTTACCCTCAGAGCGACGCATCACCCGCCCAACCGCTTGCACAACATCAATCTGGCTCTTGCGTGGATTTAAAAACATGATCGCATCAAGAGCCGGAACATCCACCCCCTCAGACAAACACCTTGCATTGGTTAAAATACGACAAATATCATCCCCACTATCAGCTTTCAGCCAATCAAGTAATGCACCACGATCCTTTGCATTGAAAGTGCCATCAACATGCTCAATTTCACACTTCAGAAAATGTTCATTTTCTGTATCCTCTTTCGTATAATCAAGATATTCTCTAACAACCGCAGAAAACTCATCACGAACGAGTTTAGAACTTTGAATAGTTTTACAAAACGCTAAAGCACGATGCATAGGATATGAATCCGTACCAACATCAGCCTTCATATTTTGTTTTGTCAAAGCCTTATAACAGCCAATAATCTTCGTTGCATCATCAAGAATAAGCTCAGAATCGCTATCACTAAGGCGCTTCTGAACAGCGGAACTGACCAATTTTTCGTCCATTGCTAAGACAATAACCTTATAATCTGTTAAAAGATCATTTTGTACTGCCCATGAAAAACCCCGATAAAAAAGTGTTTTACCAAAAAGCTTTTCATCATCCATCGAAGCAAGAACAGCATTAACTTCATTCGCGCGACTTTTTGCGTTATCACCAAAAATACGTGGTGTCGCTGTCATATAAAGGCGCTTCTTGGCGCGAATAACATCATTGGAATGCACCTTAACAAAATTGGATTCATCCTCTCCCACCAGCGTTGCCCCTGTTGTACGGTGCGCTTCATCACAAATGATAAGATCAAATGTTGGCAAACCATAGTTTTTCTGAGAATCAGCAATCACCTGAATAGATTGATAGGTTGCAAACACCACGATCATCTTATCTGCAACACTCTTCGCCACCTGTTCTGCAAGTTTAGCAGCATCGGTTGTCGCCGGAAAAGCAAGATCAAACACATCAATTTCAGCAACATCATCACTATTTTTACGACGCTTTCCCACTTGTGTATCGGAACAAACAGCAAAAGATCTCAATCCGATTCCTGCATCCGTTGTCCATTCACGAACCGTCTGTGACATCAGTGCCAAGGAAGGAACAAGAAACAAAACAAACTTGCCTTCACCCGCCAAATCCTCAGCAATTTTAAGACTGGTAAATGTCTTACCAGTACCACAAGCCATAATAAGCTTCCCCCGATCTGCTTGAGCAAGCCCAGCACGCACATCACGCAATGCTTCCAATTGATGTGGACGGATTTTCTTTTTATCCTCCAAAACAACTTTGCCTTGGGCTGCAAAAGTTTCCCAACGGATCGGACTTTGTTGTATATCGGAAAGATTAATCCGTATAACAGGAATATCCTGCCCCCGTATCATTGTTTCAGCGTTATCACTCCAAGTACTTTCAGTACTATCTATAATAACACGCCGCTTGAATGGAGCTTTCCCTGATGCCGAAATAAAACTATCAATATCTGCTTTTCTAATCCGATAGGCTGCATCATAAAATTTACATTGGATTGCCGCAAAACCCCCTCCATCACGAAGCTTTGCCACAAGATCGATACCAGTATCACGACCATCCCAATCATTTTCATGAGCCCAATCTTTAAAGGTTTGAACCTTCTCATAACACCCAGACTGAAGAGGATCATGTGTCAGATAAGCAAGAGCAAAACGCTCAAAATATGTACCTTTATCTCGTTCGGTACGCGCTTCATCACGATAGCTCTGTAAAAGCGATTGCAGCGTCGTCATGCTTTTCTCTCTATTAAAAACATCTTCAATTATCGAATCTAGACCTATTCATTAATGCCTCTTGTTCTACCCAAAAAACTTAAAAAAAGCTTAAAATTGCTTGATTTTAAGATATTTCTTCTATGCTTAATTAAATCAACAAGAGAGAATCTTTTGATCTTTTTGAGTATCCCCCAAATCATATGATGCATTTATTGATGTCTATATCCCTATGGAAATAAACGGTAAGGCGTGATGATTTTGAAAATATTTTTTGCCTTTTGTTAAGAATACACAATAAAGTGCGCAATAATTTTAGGATTTAGCTTAAGAATGAGAGGAGGAAATGGATAGGACACCTGCGAACACACAAGACACCAAGGAAGAAACTCCACACACAAAACAGCGCATTTTACGAACGATCATGCATATAATTTCACTATAATACGCAAAATATTAGTCGTGATATTCAAAATATTGATTTTTGAAATATTTCTTTTTCTTTTGTTCTTTCGTAGACTAATTATTCGCTTCTTATACTTTATAGCGGGTGGTTTTAGAATTCTTTTTTATATGTACAATATATTGATTTATAATGATAATATAGCGTCATTCATATTAAATTAGAACTCTGAATAACGTAAGATTTTCTCATTTCAAATCTGTTTATCTTGAATCAATCAAAACCACCTGCTTGCACATCACAAGCGGGATGAGTGTGTGGAGAAAAACTGTACAAGAAATGACTAAAAATGGCTCTTATGAACCGCCGCCTTAATGCAAGGTCTATCGCAACACCCACGAGCTGGCAAATATAATGATGGTGCCGGCTTATTACTTCATAAGCGTAAAGATGGAGGTGCTCAATAGATTTACCATGAACAGCGTCGCAAAATAGGCTTGGATACCTTGAGAAATGTTTCTTTAAAACAAGAGTGTTAATGTGCAACACAATGGCGCTCTGTATCGAACTTGTAGCAGGAGGAAGAATACCATACCAACTAGACATACCATTGCTCATCACTAGCGCCATTATGTTCTTTAGCAGCATAACTGCAGCTTGGTATTACGATGCTCTTACTTCATCTCACATCTGCTGAATATGAGCTTATTCTTTTTCAATAAATGAAAGCCCCTTTCATTCATACATCATTCAAAATAAGAAGCTATCCGCCTCTCAAACTTTTTGTTGTCCTCACCAAACTCATGAAATCAAACCCGCATCTCACGGTATTAGTTCTTAAGATCACGCGCCCCCTACCGAGTATCTGACGGCATCCTTACCCTAGAAACTCAAATGGCTTGTTTATCCTTCAGCTCCAAAATCATGAGATAAGGCAGAAAAAAGCGATGCCTTAAACAAAATATTCTAAAGAAAGCTAAGTTACTCGCATAAAGGAACAGAAAATGGCTGTGTCTTAGGTCACATTTTAAAACTTGAGCACGATCATAATTTATTTGCATAAACCTAAACACCTATAATTTGCACCACCTTCTGCAAAACTAAAAGTGAGAAATCCTCATAACCTCTTTTCCGAAAATCTTAAAAAGACTAAACGAAACCTCTTAAACTGCTCAACTATCTCGATACCAGTTCATTTTTTTGGAAGAACGGAGGTTTAAGCTGTTTTTGGCATCAACCTTCTTTTTTGTTCTTTTGTTTGTTAGCAGATATACTATTCACTTCCCCCGCCTCTTTTTAGGTTAAATCTTAAGAATCGTCGCGCAGTATATTTTATTTGTCCTCCTCTTCACATCTCAGAAGACGAGAATTTTTAACAAAATTCAGTCTGCAAGCAATCTCATTCTAACGGGTTCTATTTAATTTCTCCTTAATAGGATTTACTTCCATAAGACTCGACAAGAAAGATTTAAAATATTCATCATGCATTCTCAAAACATTTAATGCCTCAAGAAGGCTTATATGCCTACCATATCTCACATGATGGGGTGCCTTATAAAACGTTCACCTCTAGTGGTACGCTCCACTTAATGAACAAAGCGTTTTCTAAAATAGAGCAGCAAATAATGCTAAACTTTTTCCATTCATGTTTCGCTTCATAAATGCTTCATCCAAGTGGAAAGCATCACGAACAAACATGCCCCAATTGATAAAGCTTAATCGCGTGAAAGGGCGACAACAGGGTCAAGCCGTGAAGCTTGCCGCGCTGGAGAAAAGCCAAAACATATTCCTATGAGGGTTGAAAAAGTAAGAGACATAATGATCGATTCAATAGTATAAACCAAATGAATAGGTGCCTTAAACAGAAGAAACAAGCCACCTATAGAAAGTCCAAGCAAGATTCCCAAACCACCACCAATCACACAAACCAAAATCGCTTCAATGAGAAATTGCTGTAAAATATCACTTTGCCGTGCACCAACTGCCATACGCACGCCGATTTCATTGATCCGCTCAGAAACAGTGACCAACATAATATTCATCACCCCTATACCCCCCACAACCAGGGAAATAGCTGCAATTGAAGAAATTAAAAGTGTTAAAATATTTGTACTCTCCATAACACGTTCACGGAAAAATTCAGAATTTCTAATGAAAAAATCCTCCCCGCCATGCCGCATAATGAGAAAACGTTTTATCATGGTCTCCGCTAAATATGAATCAATATCATCAGCAATCCTAACAATAATTGCACGAACTTCTGTTGTACCAAGAAAACGCGTCTGCACTGTTGTATAGGGTAAATAAAGCTGTAAAGTATTTGATGTATCTCCACTTGCATTATTTTGCGAATCAACAACACCAATAATACGCGCAGGAACATTACCCACATTCACCACCTTTCCAAGGGGGCTTTCATGGCTATGGGGGAAAAGAACAGACAATGCTTCTTTCTCGATCACGAGATCAACCGCCCGATCATGGACACTTTTTTGATCAAAAAACTGTCCTTTGAAAACTTTGAGCCCCTGTGTCTGAAAAAATTGTTCTCCCACCCCCGCAATAATGGCATTGACTTCAACTGCACCAAAACGCACTTTCGAGCTTGCTGAAATCTGTGGTGTCACACCAGAAACATAAGGTAATCCAGACAAGGCTTCTGCATCAGCTTCAACCAAACTGGTTATTTTTTCTGCTTGTGGATCAGAAAAACTTTTACCAGGAAAAATGGTTAATGTATTAGTACCCAAACTTTTAAAATTTTCCAGAATTTTCTCTCGTGTACCATTCCCTAAAGCCACCATAGCAATAATCGCCCCAATACCGATAATCACCCCAAGCATTGTTAGAAAAGTCCGCATGCGATGTGCATTCATTGCCAACAGAGCCATCACAAACGCCTCACGGAATCGCTCAACAAAAGAACGAAAAAAGCCCAGTTTTTGTTGGCCTTTTAGATTTTGTTGTTCCTGAAGAGATTTTCCACCAACTTTTGTTTTTGCAACCCTTGACTGCTTATCAGCAATAATTTCCCCATCACTGATTTCGATAATACGCTCTGCTCTTTCAGCCACCTGCATATCATGGGTTACAATGATAATGGTACGCCCCTCTTGATGAAGTTCATCCAAAATATGCAATACTTCTTGCCCACTCTTTTTGTCCAATGCACCAGTTGGTTCATCTGCAAGAATGACCTCCGCATTATTCATGAGCGCCCGAGCAATAGAAACACGTTGTTGCTGACCACCAGAAAGCTGATTTGGACGATGATTTATCCGATCACCCATGCCCAAACGCGTTAAAAGATCCTGTGCCCGCTGTTTCCTTGCTTCCACGGCACATCCCGCATAAATAGCCGGAATTTCAACATTACCAAGAGCTGTCAATTCATTCAACAAATGGTAACGCTGAAAAATAAAACCAAAATGATTACGTCGCAAAGCCGACAATTCATCCGCAGAAAGGGAAGCTGTTTCTTTACCAGAGATCCAATAACGACCAGAAGTTGGACGATCAAGACAGCCTAAAATATTCATCAAGGTCGATTTACCTGAACCGGAAGCACCTACAATTGCCACCATTTCACCACGTTTAATGGTAAGATTGATGTTTTTCAAAACGGTAACAAACGCTTCGCCCGCAGGAAATTTGCGCACAATATTTTCCAAGACGAAGACAGCATCTGCTTGATTTGTGCTCATGCTTTAACTCTCGTCTTCGCTGTGCATGTGAGAAGACTCTGGCATCACTCCATCAGACGAACTAGTGACGACGACATCACCCTCGTTAAGTCCTGAAACAATCTCTGCCATAACCTTATTATTCAACCCAACGCTCACCTGTTTAGTAACCACCTTATTTTCCCCCACCAAAACAGAAACCCATGCTTTACGCTCTCTTGTCTCATCGCGTAAAGCATCACTTGGAACCAACAAGACATTCTGCGCGCGCCCTAAGATAATATGAACTTGAGCAGTCATATAGGTTCGCAAAAAATTGTCCGCATTATCAACATGTAGAATTCCATTGTAATAGATAGCCGATGATATTAAAGCACTAGAACCACTCACCATACCAGGATTAATACTCACATCAGCACGAATTGCTTCAGGAGCCGGCTCTACTTTTTCTAAAACGCCTTCATAACGACGCTGTGAATTACCTAGAACTGTAAAATAAAGTGGTTGTCCAGCTCGGACTTTAAGAACATCTGCTTCTGAGATTTGCGCCTTGATCGTCATCTTTGATAAATCACCCAAAATAACAATCGTTGGCGCCGACTGAACCGCATTCACATTCTGCCCTTCTTCCACAACTGTTGCCAAAACCGTTCCCGCTGAAGGGGCAGTGATGCGTGTATAACCTAAATTAACCTCTGCACTCTCCACATCAATTTGTGCTTGCACAATCTGCTGACGAAGTTGTTCAATTTGCGCCTCGCGTATTTTCACCTGTGTCGTAGCCTCATCGAGGTTCGCACGTGAAACCGCACGTGTTTCAATCATTTTTTTCTGACGCTCTAAATTTTTCTGTGCAAGAGAAAGATAGGCTTCTTGTTCTATCAAACTCGCATAATAATGCGATAATGCTGCTTTTTTTCTTTTTAAATCATTTTCCTGATCTGTAGGATCAATTTCTGCCAAGAGATCGCCTTCTTTCACAACACTCCCAGGGGAAACATGCATTGACACCACACGCCCTGTTGCTCGCGCACCAACAGCCACCAACCGGTAAGGACGTACAAGACCAGAAGCTAAAACACTTTCCTCAATATCCCCACGTTTCACCACCGCTGTTATATAAGTTGGAGTAGATGTTCCAAAAAAAACAGAACGTAACCATAACAACAAGAGAATGAGAAATATAGCAGTTAAAAAGAAGGAAAGTTTTTTGTGTTTTGTAATGAAATTTTTGAGTAAGTTTTTTTTCATTTCCCTACCTTTGCACGCGAACGAGGTGCATTATCAACGACTTCTGGACGCGATACATCAACAACGCCATCCCAGCCCCCCCCCAATGCTTTCATCAACGTGATATATTGCGTAACCAAAGAAACACGGCTATCTTTAAGCGCCATTTGTGCAGAATAATAAGAGCGATCAGCATTTAACAATTCAAGAAAACTAGTATTTCCATTCTCAAAAAGGTTCCGTGAAAGTTTTAAGGAATGAAGAGAAGCTTTATTCGCAACGATTAGCTTTTCTAAGCGTTGATGTTCCTTCGTTAATCTTACAAGCGCATTTTCTACATCTTCTAAAGCTTCCAACACAGCAGCTCGATAAGTAATAAAAGCTTGATCACGCTGCGCGCGCGCTACCGCAATAGAAGCCTCGACCTGACCTCCATTAAAAAGAGGAAAACGAAGACCAGGTCCAAAAGACCAGCCAATCGTTGAATTTTTCCATAATTGATCAATTGCCGTTGCTGCTGTCGAAATATTACCTGTTAAAGTAAGTGATGGATAACGATCTGCTTCACGTTGACCAATCCGTGCTGTCGCTTGCGCATATTGACGCTCTGCCCGTCGCAAATCTGGACGTGTTAACAAAATATCGGCTGGAATTCCTGCTGGTATCGGCCAGCGTGGTTGTGGAATCTTTGCATGCTTAGCATTTTTTTGTAAAAGATCCTTCAATGCCGTAGGCACACGACCAGTTAAGACAGAAAGGCGATGAACGCTCATTGCTAAATTCGCTTCCATCTGTGATATATCTGCTTCTGTATTTGCCATTTGTGCTTGCGCATTTGAAACATCAAGCTCAGAAACATCACCAGCTGTTAATCTAGCGCGCATCAGTTCATAAGTTTTACGTTGTGATACAGCAATTTGCCGCACAATAAACAACTTTTGTTGCCAGCCACGCATTTGCACATAATTTGTTGCCACATCTCCTAGTAATGTCACCATGGTAGCGCGCATATCTTCCACAGCCGCATCAAGGCCATAACGCGCTGCTTCAACCGCACGTTTATGCCCACCAAAAAAATCAAGCTCCCAGCTTGCATCAAAACCACTACTATACTGGTTTAACAATGCATCAGACTGTCCAGAACGACTACGGGTTCCTGAAATTGAATTGGACACATTTGGCAAAAGAGTTCCCACAACCTGTCCTAAACCCGCACGCGCCTCACGTACCCGAGCTTTGGCAACAGCAACATTATTATTTCCAGAAATCGCGTAATCCATTAACGCATCTAGAACAGGATCATTCAAATGCCGCCACCATCCGGCAAGCGCAACGGGCTGCCGTGCAGTCTGTGCAGATTTTTCTCCCCAAACTGCTGGAACACGAAAAGATGTTTTCTGGTAATTAGGACCAACCATACATCCTGACAAAAGCAAACACAACAAGACACTAAAAAATAATCCACGAGAAGCGCCCCATTTGAGATTTCTGATATACATCCAGTCTCCCGCATTCTTTCAGAATCATTATTTAATATTAATACTTTATTTACCTCTTATTTCAAACTTGACGTGAAAAATCAAATACAGTTTGCACAGGAATATGATCTGAAGGACGTTCCCATCCGCGCGCATCACGAAAAATCGAAAGATCTACAACAAAAGGGGCTAAATCTTGAGAAGACCAAACATGGTCAAGCCGCCGCCCATAATCAGTAAATGCCCAATCGCGAGCACGATAACTCCACCATGTGTAAAGCTTGGTAGGAACAGGAATATGCAACCGCATCAGATCAACCCATCCACCTTGACAACACAAATCCTGTAAACGCTCGGTTTCAATGGGAGTATGGCTTACAACCTTCAACAATTGCTGATGAGACCAAACATCCTCTGCCAAAGGAGCAATATTTAAATCTCCCACCAAAAGAGAAGAAAGACCATCGCCTTGATCCGCACGAATGGAGGACATTTCTTCTAAAAAATCAAGCTTATGACGAAACTTTTCATTCACATCAGCATCAGGGATATCTCCCCCAGCAGGAACATAAAAATTATGAATCCGCAAGCTTCTCCCATGGGCTTCCACAATAACTGAGATATAACGGCAATCTTGGTTTTGGCAAAAAAAACGCTTTTCTACCTTTTTAAAAGGCAAACGAGAAACAATAGCCACCCCGTTATAAGATTTTTGTCCACTCAATGCGATATGCTTATAACCCGCTGCTTCAAAAGCCTCCACTGGAAATAAAGCATCTGGACATTTTGTTTCCTGTAGACACAAAACATCTGCGGAAAAGAGTTCCAAATACTGAAAAACCTGTGCAAGACGCAAACGAATAGAATTAATATTCCAAGTCGCAATACGAAAGAACATTTGTTTTAATCCCAATGACGTAACACTCTTTCTTCATTTCTTCGAAGGAAGCGTGAACATCCCATTAGCGAACCGGACGTCTGTCCGCACATTCATAACCTGCACAGTAGTTTCCAAATTTTGTTGGTCAACAATTGTCCACTGCCGCAAAGCAGAGCCTTTAGAATCAAAAACCATCCTTATTTGCCCTGCCCCAATCGTTTTATCACGCAGAACAATCGTCACAGCCCCTGGATCTTCGCGAAATGCCAACAAGCGCCCAGAAGATACATCAATTTTATCATCCAACAAAAACTTCATTGGCGTTTGCGAAAGTTGTGAAAAGTTCCAAGTATTCAAAGCCCGATTGTTAATACCCACAAATTGGCCATCTGCAATAATTTGTAAAGGCATTTTTTTGTAAATGAAACGAATTTTCCCTGGACGCTCTAAATAAAATGTCCCCTGAGACATTTTTCCCTTTGGACTAAACTGAATAAAATCACCTGTCATTGTTTTGATTGCCGCAAAGTGATTCACAACATTTTGCGCCTTTATCACTTTATTAGATACTTGCGAAAAAACAGGAAAAGTTAAACACCAAAAGATAATAATTCCCACCAACCCAAAGATTCTTCTTTGCGGTAAAAAAGACGTTTTCATAAAAAATGCTCCCAAGCAATACTTAATTGACTTTATAATTCATAACTTAAGTGATCAACGACGAATAAATACCCTTCTTTATAAGATAAAGATATTGTTTGAAAAAAATATCAAAAGATTTTCAAGAGTATTCTTCTTCGACAGCCTCCAAAACTTTTTGCTTACCCATATCATTTACTGGACTAATGATGCCTTCTTTTTCCATCCTTTCAATCAATGTTGCAGCACAGTTATAACCAATGCCTAAACGACATTGAATATAAGAAGTTGAAGCCTTACGATCACGAAGCATAATAGCAACAGCTTGACAATAGGAATCATCTACTAAAGAAAAAGCTAAAGAAACATCCCTCTATTTCTTGCGATCTCTTTCGGTATCGTTTCCAAATAATCAGTCTGCGTTTATGTTTCCGAAATCATCAAATTTTCCTGCTTATCTGCTGATTTTCTAAACGCATAATATATTCTTTCCCACCCCTAATCTATGAAGCAACATAAATTATAGTCAATACATAATGGATTAAGGACTAAACATATTACTCGCGAACCTGAAAGCTCTTTTAAGTATCAAAAATGCTTTTTTGACTTCCTTCCCACCCAAAAGAATAAAAATCTTCATCCGAACCACTCTGTAAACAGTTTGGAGTTTAGCAAATTTCACTTAGCTTCCCACCCCATATAATTCATTTATATTAAGACTCGACAGATCAGCCTTGCCCTAAATATTTAGAGCGCACTTAAAAAGACACTTAAATACCAAACCTTACATGCTTTTACCCCCTCTACCCTCGCAATAACATTATTTTATACCAAGATATTGATTTATAATAATTTATCTTTTTAACTTAAATCATAACGCCAAATACAATAAGATTCTCTCATCACATACTCTCTCATATTGAATCAATTCAAATCATTTGCTTGCACGTTACAAGCAAGGTTGGTGTATGGATAAAAGTTATATAAGATAAAGAATCCCCTTATAAGGAGTCTCAAGTACCAAGGAGCTATCGCAAATTGAGAGCTGGTATATGAAAATGCAGAATTTCTACGAAACAATAGGATAAACACTTGTTTTACAAGGTATTATAAAAAACAACTATAAAGATTTTTCAAAAGCGCTCTTCTTCAGCAGGCACTAAAATTTCTCGTTTCCCTGCGTGATTTGCTGGACTAATAATACCTTCTTCTTCCATCCTCTCAATCAATGTCGCAGCGCGGTTATAACCAATGCCTAAACGGCGTTGAATATAAGAGGTCGAAGCCTTACGATCACGAAGCACAATAGCAACAGCTTGACTATAGGGATCATCTTCTGAAGGAGAAGACAAAGAAACATCAGCACCATCCTCTTCAACTTCTTGCGTAATTGTTTCTAAATAATCCGGTCGTGCTTGCGCTTTGAGATGCGCAACAACCTGCTCCACTTCATCATCCGCAACAAAAGGCCCATGCACACGCTGAATACGTCCTCCTCCCATCATAAAGAGCATATCTCCTTGTCCCAATAATTGCTCGGCCCCCTGTTCGCCTAAAATTGTTCGGCTATCAATTTTTGAACTCACAGAAAAAGAAATACGTGTAGGAAAATTGGCTTTGATCGTCCCAGTAATAACATCGACAGAAGGACGCTGTGTCGCCATAATTACATGGATACCGGCAGCACGTGCCATTTGTGCTAAACGTTGAACCGCTCCTTCAATATCTTTACCAGCAACCATCATCAAATCAGCCATTTCATCAATAATGACAACAATATAGGGCATAGGACTAAAATCAAGTGTTTCCGTTTCATAAAGAGGCTCACCAGTCTCACGATCAAATCCAACTTGAATTGTCCGCACCATTGTCTCTCCCTGACTTGCAGCTTCCCTAAGACGTGCATTAAACCCATCAATATTACGAACGCCTAGTTTTGACATTTTACTATAGCGTTCTTCCATTTCACGAACAGCCCACTTTAAAGCAATCACGGCTTTTTTAGGATCCGTCACCACGGGTGTTAATAAATGGGGAATGCCATCATAAACCGAAAGCTCAAGCATTTTCGGGTCCACCATAATGAGACGACATTGTTCAGGTGTCATACGATAAAGCAATGATAAAATCATTGTATTGATAGCAACAGACTTTCCCGATCCTGTTGTACCAGCAACCAAAAGATGGGGCATTTTTGCTAAATCTGCAACAACAGCTTCCCCCCCGATTGTCTTACCCAAAGCAAGTCCTAGCTTTGCTTTGCTGTCAATAAATTCTTGCGCCTGCAACATTTCTCGTAAATAAACCATCTCACGCTTTGCATTGGGCAATTCTATTCCAATAACATTACGTCCTGGAACCACCGCAACACGCGCCGAAATCGCACGCATCGAGCGTGCAATATCATCTGCCAAACCAATGATACGGGAAGACTTAATGCCTGCAGCCGGTTCAAATTCGTACAAAGTTACCACCGGTCCAGGACAAGCATCTATAATTTTTCCTTTGACTCCAAAATCTAACAAAACCCCTTCAAGCTCCTGAGAATTTGCTCTTAAAACAGCAGGAGAAAGTTTTGCATCCTTAACAGACGGTGGTGGAACCGAAAGATAATCTACAAGAGGAAGAACAAAACCACCCTTTGAAGAAGCTGTTAAAGACTTTCGATTTTTAACAGGAGAAACATAGGCTTTATTTTGATTTTCCTCACACTTTACTTTTTCACCTAAAAAAGTTGGCTCAATCCGATCAAATGGCTTTCCTTGCCCTTTACTCTGAAAACGCCTTTTGAAACAGAATAAACGAAAAAAACGCGCTTGTAAAAAATAAAAAAGATGCAAAAGAGCGCCACAAGTTGTCGCAAAAAAACCATGATTTTCACGATCCTCCTCTGCGGCAGATTCCGCATCTTCTTCCAACTCAAAGACTGGATTAACGATTTCGTCTTTTGGAATGCTTTTTTCTTTTCTTTTCTTTGTTCGACGCCGCCATATCACATTACCAGCAAAAGCAGCGGTGAAAAAACCTAAAAGAATAAAAACAACACTGAAAAACACCGTGTAAGGAGGAGAAAGAAAAAGAGGAAAGACTGAAGAAGCAACACTTAAAACTTTATCTCCTAAAACCCCTCCCAATCCCATTGGCAATGGCCAATAAGTAAAAGAAGCAATAGGTGACATAAGAGCAAAAGCAATTAAAAAACAAATCGTTGATAGCACCCATAAAAAAAAGCGCAAAGTCAAATTGTAGATATTCTTTTGCGCCAACAAGAGAAAAGACCAAAATAACGGTGGCAACAAAACAGAAAGACTTGCCAAGCCAAAAAACTGCATAATAAAATCTGAAAAAATTGCCCCCATCCACCCCATAAGGTTTGTAACCTCATTTGTACTTGCATGAGTTAAAGATGGGTCCGCAACATTCCACGTCGCCAAAGCAAACACACAAAAAATAATAAAGCCCAAAAGCCCGAGCCCAATAAATACTCCTATCTGACGTAAAAACATCTCAATAAGACGCGAACCTTGAGAATTTCGCACTTCTAATGAATCATAAGGAGAAGAACTTCGGTGCATCTATCAATTCCAAATACAAAAATTTTATATTTTAAAGAGTTATAACTCCCTCTCTCTCTTAAAAAAGGATGAAGCTTAAACTCTGTACCAATTTGTAAACAAATAGCCTGTAAACAATCCGACTTCTTATCTAGCGCGTTCTACCTTCTAACCACTTCATATCATTCATATACCACCACCCTAAGAGATAATCCTTCATAAGGCGCACAAAAAGCTCTCCCTGAATATTTATCACACGATCAACCAAAAAACACCTTATGTGTAAAGTGTTACATGGGTGCTATAGGCACCTTCTTAAACAAATAATATTTTTTACGCTACATCATGATAACGGCGAAATATGAATACTGTTTTAACCATCACGAATGACCACAATTTTTTATCTATTTTTATCTATCATACTAACGAAATGTCCCCCTTCAGGACAAGCATACTGAAGTAACTCACACAACTTAAAAAATACACGACCATCTTTGTTTATTTTTAGTTTTCTTTTTTATCAACCAAGTGTAAAAAGAATTGAAGAAGATATTTAAAAAAGCTTATCCGATAAATCTGTAAGATGAATCACATAAATGATTAAGCAGAAAAACTCTGAAAAACCAATCTGTCATCAGATTGGCGCTAAAAAGAAACCTCGTTTTTGTAAAGCAGAGAGAAAAGTAAAGGTTAAGATATTTTAGCAATGTAAAAAGATATTCTTTTTAAAAGAAAGCAAACTATAAACAATGGAAGAAGTATTGTGTGTTCTAATCGCAATAAAAATGTACAACCCAATAAAAAAATTAAATCTCATAAAACTAAACAATGTGATCTGCTCATTGCAGGGGGGGCAGCTGTCGGTTTAACCCTAGCGATAGCACTCAAGCAAACAGCCCCTAATCTGAAAATAAAAATCGTTGATGCTGCTCCACAAGGAGATCCCGCTGCTTCTAACATACGAACCATTGCCCTTGCTGCTGCTTCTATTCGTATGTTAAAACAATTACAATGTTGGGAATCTATAAAACTCTATGCGCAACCCATTCATTCAATGATCATCACAGATACAAGCACAAATGATCCTGTCAAACCCACTCTTTTAACCTTTGAAGGCGACATTAATCCCGGCGAGCCCTTTGCTGCTATGGTAGAGCATAGAGAACTCATCAACACTTTAAAAAAACGTGTCAAAGATCTCAATATCCCTGTTATTACAAACACCCGTGTCATTGATTTTCATCAAGAAGACCAACATACAACCGTCACTTTAAATAATGAAGAGGTTTGGCAAACAAAATTGCTTATTGCAGCTGACGGAGCCCATTCGAAATTACGCCAAAAAGCAGATCTTAAAAACTTTTCTCATCCCTATAAACAAACAGCAATCATCTGCACAGTTGAACATGAAAAAACCCATAATGGTCAAGCAATTCAACATTTTTTACCTGCCGGTCCTTTTGCTCTTCTCCCTCTCAAAGGCAACCGATCCGCCATTGTGTGGAATGAAGATCATAAAACTGCGCAATATTATCTCAAAGCTGATGCACTTATTTTTGAAACAGAACTCGAAAGACGCATTGGCCATCGATTAGGCAAACTCTCTTGGGATGGCGAACGTCAAGCTTTTCCTTTGAGTCTTTCTTTAACACGTCAATGCGTTAAACCACGTTTTGCTCTCGTTGGCGATGCCGCCCATACCATCCACCCCATTGCAGGACAAGGACTCAATTTAGGATTACGCGATAGCGCTGCGCTGGCTGAAGTGATTATTGAAACAGCACGACTAGGTCTTGACATTGGCTCCCTCACGGCTTTAGAGCGCTATCAAAGCTGGAGACGTTTTGAAATTGTCCGTATGGCTTTAAGCAATGATTGGCTTAATAAACTCTTTTCTAATGATAGCCTTCTTTTACGGATGCTCCGCGATACCGGCCTTGGAATCATTAATCAAGCACCAAAAATAAAAAAATACTTCATTCAAGAAGCTGCCGGACTCTCTCCAAATGCCCCACGTCTTCTACGCGGCTTCCCACTTTAAGAAAAAATTCATACTATTTTACAACCTTTCCCTTCCTCCTTCAAAGAACAAAAAATTCCTATCTCATCCAATCTGTTTACAAACCGGATTCCTGTCGAGTAATTTTTTCTTGACTTCCTCCTCCCATATTTCACTTAACATAAAACTCGACAAGCAAGCTACATTATGAGAGTATTCACTACGCACTGAAAAAAACGTTTACTATCTCTACAAGGCATTGATTTATAATGATAATCTATCGTTATTCATATTGAGTGAGAGTCCCGAATAACGTAAGATTCTCTCATTTCAAATCTGTGTATGCTGAATCAATCAAAACCACTCGCTTGCACATAACAAGTGGGATGAATGTGTGGATCAAATTTATATAAGAAAGGAGTAAAAAATGGCTCTTATGAACCGTCTTAATGCAAGATCTGTCGCAACATTGGGGGCTGGCAAATATAATGATGGTGCTGGCTTGTTACTTCATAAGCGTAAAGATGGAGGTGCTCAATGGATTTATCGCTATACCATTCATGGTCGGCGCCGTGAAATGGGCTTGGGTGCGTTGCAAAATGTTTCTTTAAAAAAAGCCCGTGAATTAGCAAATCAATGGCGTTCTGTTTTGCACGAAGGTCGTGACCCTATTAAAGAACGCGATAAACAAAAGCGTGAGGCAATAAGCAATCTTCATTACTTAAAAGATATTGCTTTAGATACTTTTGAAAGTCGGAAATCTGAGTTAAAAGGGGATGGTAAAGATGGGAATTGGTTTGCACCTTTACGCCTACATATTCTCCCTAAATTAGGCTGTCTGCCTGTTTCTGAGATTACATAAACAGAGATACGCAATGTTCTTGCCCCTATTTGGCATACAAAAGCTGCAACAGCAGAGAAAGCATTGATACGTCTTAATCTTTGTCTTAAACATGCGGCTGCTTTGGGTTTGGATGTTGATTTACAAGCAACAGAAAAAGCACGTGCTCTCTTAGGAAAACAACG